>JAMDDG010000137.1 GCA_023488865.1 Bacteroidota bacterium
AATGACCCCTAACGTTTATTCCGCTACAAACATTCGCCTATACAAAGAATTTGGAAGTAAAGAGACAGATTTGTTGCGTGTTAGATGGTTATAAACGTATATAATATTCATTAATTACCAAAGCTTTAGGCAAAAAAATTACGCGGGCAAAGTTCGGCCTTGCGGGAAAACAAGCCGGTAGAAACGTTGAAATTGTTTGCGTATATTGTCCCGTACAGGACAACAGAGGGTTGTTTTTCCCCCGTTTCTACCGGCCCTTGGTCCCTAACGAACCTTTAATTAACCTAATCCGGAGTGAATATTTTTCCGGAATGCAGGCTCACGCTTTTACCTTTGCGGCCCGTGCCGTATCGTCCACTTCGAAACCGTATTCGCCCAGGACTTTAGGGGTTTGGCGATAAGCGCCTAACAACAGATCGCGGCTTGCTTTGACCGATTCGGTAATTTCACCTAACAGCAGGTCGCGTTGCCGGTAGGCCTCTTCTGCTTGCCGTGTGAATTCTTCGGCCTGTCTATGTAGCTGTAAACAAGGCGCTACGGTTGGCCCGTTGTCCGCCCATTTGTGGGATACCATCGCGTTCAACGGCGATGAAGCAGCCAAACTGGTGTGTTTCTGGTACACTTTTGCTGCTAAATCCAATAATTCTTCAGCGTTTTTTGGGATATTAACCCGGTAAGATGAATTTGCCATACTTTACTGATTTTAAAAGTTAATAATATAGATAAAACACCCTCAGTTTAGTTCGAAATCGTCGAATTCATGCCCAATATCACCGAAATCATGCCCGCTACCCCCTCCGTCGGGCTCAATATTGCCAATATTCAGTCCATCACCGGTGAAATCGTGCTCTACACCCCCTCCGTCAAGCTCAACATTGCCAATGTTGAGCCCAACACCGGCGAAATCGTGCCCGTTACCCCCTCCGTTGAGCCCAACATTGCCAAAATCATGTTCTATTTGAATATGAAATAGTCCGGATCAACGGAATTGCCTCCTTATCTACAAAAAAATTTTAATTGTGATTTTCTCCGAATTGGTAGAATTCATTGAAATTTGGCATTAAATAGGTTTATGGATAGGAGCAGGCTTAACGCAATATTTAATTTTTCAAATTTTGTTCGTGAATAAATACAAATAGCTTCATTTATTAAAACAAAATCTTTTCTTACAGTAGCTAAGGCAGATATAATATTATTTAATTGTATCCTTTCCCCCCATTATTTTGTTAAAACTTAGAGACCGTTTAAATTTATTTTTTAAATCCCAATAGGGATTTAATGTGGGTAGAAAATCGACAGATGGTGATTATTTCGTCCCGTACGGGACGAAATGGTCTATCAATCATTTCCTTTCTACCCACATATTATGCCTCTGGCATATTGATTTTGAAAATTTAAACAGTTTCTGCTGATAATTATAAACCTTCTACAAGTCATAGCAATCTCCGTCGTTCGCAGCCAGCGTTTCCGGGAAAATCGCCCGGGCTTCTTCCAACAAGGATGAAACGCTCTTGTACCTTGACGAAAAATGACCAATTACCAGCTTCTTTACACCGGCTAATTTTGCCAGTTCCGCCGCCTGGACAGAAGTAGAATGAAACGTTTTTCTGGCCAGATCGGCAAGGTCGCCGGAAAAGGTTGCCTCATGGTAGAGCAGGTCAGCTCCCGCGATAATTGAGACTATATCCTTTTTAAAAATTGTATCCGTGCAAAAGGCATAACTTCTGGTCGGGTTAGCCGGGAGTGTAAGTTCTTTGTTTGGAATAACCGATCCGCCGGCAAGGATCAGATCGGCCCCGTTTTTAATATTTGACCGCTGTGATACAGGCACGTCATATCTTTCTAAGGCATGTTTGTCCAGATGAAGTTCTGTGGGCAATTCCTGAAAAAGGAACCCGCAGCAGGACACCCTGTGCTTGAGTGGAAAAGAGGTAATCCGGATTTTTCTGTCTTCGAAAATGACCGAGGTTCGCCGAAAATTCAAGGGATGATATATGACTTTCAGGTCTGTAATTTCATTCATAAACTTCATCATCCCTTCCATCATCAGCTGAAGATCGGAATGGGCATGAATGTGCAACTCCCCTTTTTTACCATAAAGTACCAGTGAAGAGATCATTCCCGGTAAGCCATAAATATGGTCACCGTGCAGATGGGAAATGAAGATATGGTTGATCCGCCCCATTTTAAACCCAAACTTTCTCAGCTGAATCTGGGCGCCTTCGCCACAATCAACGAGGAAAAGCTGTTCATTGAACCTGACAACCTGTGAAGTTGGGAAACGCTGTGCGGTTGGCAATGCAGAACTGCTTCCAAGGATGGTAACTGAAAAAGAATTCATATCTCAGATATAACAACGGATTGAGCAGAAAATTCAATCTTTCAAATATAAAAAAACCCGGCCAAATGACCGGGTTTTTATTTGTTTCGATTCAGTATTCCTGAATTTACAGAAAGAGCTTCTTCGCTTCCGCCTTCGTGTGGGTAACCGATAACAAGGAGTCGAACCCGATGAGGTCCATCATCTCTTTAATCTGTTTGGAGAGTCCGTACAAAACGAACTTCCCGTTTGCCCCATTACAAAGTCGGTTGCCAAATGAAAGTACACTCATTCCGGAAGAATCGCAGGAGTGGCAGCTGGAGAGATCGACCAATATGTTTTTTTCACCATTTTCGACAATTACAACCAACTCCGATTTAAAACCGGGGGCCAGCAAGGAATCCAATTTTTCGTTGAGCACCTTGATACTGGTATACGATTCTTCTTTTTGAATACTGAAATTCACTTCCCTATTTCTTCTCGTTTTCTTCCATTTGTGTACGTAAAGCAGCCAACTCACTGATGTCGCCGAGGGTTGTCTTCTCGATGTTATCTTTTACCGGCTTAACACTTTTGGGAGCCTGTTTGGTGGCTGTTTTTTTCTTGGCCGTATCTTCCGTTTTCTTTACATCTTCGTAAACACGGGAGTGGGAAAGAATGATCCTCTTGGCTGATTTTGAGAATTCAATTACTTTGAACTCCAGTTTCTCATCCATTTTTACGTGAGATCCATCTTCTTTAACCAAGTGGCGCGGGGTTGCAAAACCCTCAACTCCATAAGGAAGAGAGATTACTGCGCCTTTGTCGAACAGGTCGATGACGGTACCTTCGTGAATAGAATCAACCGTGAAGATGGTTTCGAATACATCCCATGGATTTTCTTCCAACTGTTTGTGGCCCAAGCTCAACCGGCGATTTTCCTTGTCGATGTCAAGTACTTGCACTTCAATTTCAGAACCGATAGAGGTAAACTCAGAAGGATGTTTGATTTTCTTGGTCCAGCTCAGATCACTGATGTGGATCAGGCCATCTACGCCTTCTTCAATTTCTACAAAAACACCAAAGTTGGTGAAATTGCGGACTTTGGCGGTGTGCGAGGTACCGATCGCGTATTTGGTTTCGATTTGTGCCCACGGATCGTTCTTCATTTGCTTGATACCCAATGACATTTTGTGCTCGTCACGGTCGAGGGTAAGAATGGTAGCTTCAATCTCATCGCCTACCTTCAGGAAGTCCTGAGCAGAACGAAGGTGTTGTGACCAGCTCATTTCCGAGACGTGGATCAACCCTTCCACCCCGGGGGCGATTTCGATAAATGCGCCGTAATCAGCGATAACAACAACTTTACCTTTGACTACATCCCCAACTTTGAGCTCAGCGCTTACATTATCCCATGGATGGGGTGCCAATTGTTTTAAGCCAAGTGCAATCCGCTTCTTCTCATCATCGAAGTCGAGGATAACCACATTGATTTTTTCATCAAGCTGGACGATCTCGTTCGGATGGGCCACGCGGCCCCAGCTGAGGTCGGTAATGTGGATCAATCCGTCTACGCCGCCAAGGTCGATAAATACCCCGTAGGAAGTGATATTTTTAACGGTACCTTCGAGTACCTGTCCTTTTTCGAGTTTAGAGATGATGTCTTTTTTCTGTTGCTCCAATTCAGCTTCGATAAGCGCTTTGTGGGATACAACGACATTCCTGAATTCGTGGTTGATCTTAACCACTTTGAATTCCATCGTTTTTCCGACATAGATATCATAGTCGCGGATCGGTTTAACATCAATCTGAGATCCTGGTAAGAATGCTTCGATGCCGAATACATCCACAATCATACCGCCTTTCGTACGGCATTTGATAAATCCGGTAATAATTTCGTCGTTTTCGAGGGCAGCATTGACGCGGTCCCAGCTGCGCATGGCCCGGGCCTTTTTGTGTGAGAGGGTTAGCTGGCCTTTTTTATCTTCGAGAGTTTCAACATAAACCTCAACTTTGTCTCCAACTTTTAGGTTAGGGTTGTACCTGAATTCGTTGACCGAAACAATACCATCGGATTTGTAGCCGATGTTGACTACTACTTCACGTTTGTTCATCGAGATAACGATCCCGTCAACGCACTCTTTCTCCTGAAGGATAGAGAGGGTATTGTCGTACATCTCGGTCATGGCTTGTTTTGAAGAGGTGCCTTCTGTGGGTTTCTTATCTTCAAAAGCATCCCAGTCAAATTCCTCTTCCGTTGCAACAGCTTCAACAGGTTCAACAACGGCGGTTTTTTCTGCTGCAGCCTTTTTAGTTTTTGCTTTAGGTTCCTTGACAACAGCCTCTTTTTCTGCTGCTACAGGCTCCTCAACTACTACATTTTCTTCAACCACCGGCTCGGCTGCAATTTCTGCAACTACCGGTTCTACTACATCCGCGGTAGTTTTTGCTACTTCAGGAGTCTCTTCTTTTACTTCAGGAGCAACGGGCCCGACAGCAGAATTTTCCGCTGCCTCGTTTAACTCCGGATTTTCGTTGATCTCACTCATTTTAAAATTCTCTTAAAATTAATAAATTAGACATTATTTTGAACGGCGCAAAGGTAGGATTAATTCTTTAAACTTCAAACTATCGGGCCAAAAATTTACATCTTACTAATATGCTGATTTACAAATATTTTCTATGCAACAATCCGGGAAATTCTACCTGATTTTAACATCTTCTTTAAACGTTGAAAAGAAGGGCCGCAAGCTGGTTTGGTAAAATTTGGTTATCTTCCGGCAATCAAGAAAGAAACTTAAGATAAACACTCGATTGAAAATTATTAAAACATTATGGCACAGGAGATTGAACGAAAATTTCTGGTCTTAAACAACCATTATAAAGCAGAAGCGCACCAAACGTTCAGAATCAAACAAGGATATCTCTCCACAAACCCTGAACGATCTGTAAGGATTAGAACAAAAGGGGAATCAGGTTTTCTGACCGTCAAAGGGGCGGCTAACGAATCAGGCATTGCCAGGTTTGAATGGGAAAAAGAAATATCCGTTCGGGAGGCCGAAGAACTTTTGCAGATTTGTGAACCGGGAATGATCGATAAAATACGCTATGAAATCAAATTTGGGAATCACACGTTTGAAGTAGATGAATTTTTCGGCAACAACCTGGGGCTGGTAGTCGCTGAGGTTGAACTTTTACAGGAAGACGAATTTTTTTCAAAACCAGGCTGGTTGGGACAAGAGGTTTCAGGAGATGTCAGGTATTATAATTCGATGTTATCCCGGCATCCTTATAACTCCTGGTAAAAAATCAGCTCGGGATAACCGCTTTTCTATTACTTTTACCTCACCCAACAGAAACTTTCAATAAAGCAATGGCATGAAGATTATCGTCACAGGATCAAAGGGTCAGCTCGGTCGTTCAATTCAGGAACTTTCATCAGGCTATACCGGGCTCACTTTCGTTTTTACGGATATTGAGGAGCTGGATATTTGCGATACGGAACAGGTCAACGCATTTTTTGTTTCAGAAAAACCCTCGGTGGTTGTCAATTGTGCCGCATACACAGCCGTTGACAAAGCCGAAAAAGAGGCGGCGCTTGCTGAAAAGATCAACCACCATGCAGTGGCCAACCTGGCCCGTGCCTGCAAGAAAACAGGGGCAAGGCTCATTCATATTTCTACTGATTACCTCTTTGACGGGAATAAGTCGACACCTTACCAGGAGAACGACATTGTCAGGCCCAGATCGGTCTATGGAATTACAAAATTAGAAGGGGAAACGGCCATTTTACGCACTGAAATACAATCAATTATTATCCGTACTTCCTGGTTGTATTCCGCCTACGGAAATAATTATGTAAAGACGATGTTGCGCCTCGGCAGGGAAAAAGATCAGTTGGGCATCGTCTGCGATCAGGTGGGCACGCCAACCTACGCCGGTGATTTAGCCAAAGTACTGCTCGATATTCTGCAAAAGACCTCCGCGGATAGCAAAAACTTTGTTTCAGGCATTTATCATTATTCGAACGAAGGGGTAGCCAGCTGGTACGATTTCACCAAAGCCATTTTCGAATATACGCCTGAAATTAATTGCAAGGTTAACCCCCTTGATACCCTTGCTTATCCTACTCCAGCCGTCCGGCCGGCCTATTCTGTTTTGAATAAATCAAAAATCAAGACTACTTTTGGCATCCGGATCCCTTATTGGAGGGATAGTTTGAAATTGTGTCTTGTCAAATTAAGCGAAGATTAAAAAACAAATGAATACAGATGAAGACAAATGATATTCCGGAGAATGTTCTCTCAAAAGCCCGGGAATGGTTGAGCGGAAATTACGATGCGGCCACGAAAGCTGAGGTTCAAAAATTGATGGACAAAGAGGATTCGGCCGATCTGATAGATGCTTTCTACCGCGATCTCGAATTTGGGACCGGTGGTCTGCGCGGAATTATGGGTGTCGGATCCAACCGCATGAATATTTATACGGTCGGCGCTGCCACACAAGGCCTCAGCAACTACCTTAAAAAAGCATTCGCCCATCTGCCCGAAATCAAAGTGGCCATCGGTCACGACTGCCGAAACAACAGCCGGCTGTTTTCAGAAACAGCAGCAGCCATCTTTTCAGCCAATGGAATAAGGGTTTATCTGTTTGATTCATTGCGACCTACACCAGAACTCTCTTTTGCTATCCGGGAACTCCGGTTGCAGAGCGGGATCATCCTGACGGCCTCTCACAATCCCAAAGAGTACAACGGCTACAAAGCTTACTGGGATGATGGCTCCCAGATTGTGGAGCCTCACGACCGGAATATCATTGCCGAAGTCGAAAAAGTGAAAGTTGAAGATATACGGTTTAAAGGAAGGAGCGAACTGATTATCCCGTTAGGCGCAGAGATGGATGAGCTCTTTTTGAGAAAAGTGGTAACCGTTTCACTTTCACCCGAATCCATCAAAAAACAACACGACCTGAAGATTGTTTACACGCCGATCCATGGCACCGGGGTTAAATTGGTGCCGATGGCGTTGGCCAAAATGGGGTTTACCAACATTATCCATATCCCCGAACAGGATGTCGTGAGCGGTGAATTCCCTACCGTGATATCACCCAACCCGGAAGAGCCTGCCGCACTTGAGCTTGCACTTAAAAAAGCCAGGGAAGTTAATGCTGATCTGGTGATGGCTACCGATCCGGATGCTGACCGAATAGGCATTGCTGTAAAAAACGACAAAGGGGAGTTCATTTTGGTAAACGGAAACCAAACGGTTTTGATCTTTCTTTATTACATCATCACCAGACGCAAAGAATTAGGGCTATTGACCGGCAACGAATATGTGGTCAAGACCATTGTCACTTCGGAATTAGCGGCTGAAATTGCCCGCCGAAACGGAGTAGAATATTTCGATTGCTATACCGGATTCAAGTTCATCGCGGATGTGATCCGTGAAAACGAAGGAAAGAAAATCTACATCGGAGGCGGGGAAGAGAGCTTTGGTTTTCTTCCTGCTGATTTTGTCCGCGACAAGGATGCAGTCACTTCCTGTGCCCTGATGGCCGAGATTGCCGCCTGGGCAAAAGAGAACAAACGCACTCTTTTTGAGATACTTCAGGATATTTACCTGATTTACGGCTTTTCGAGGGAAAAGATGAAATACGTCGTCCGCAAAGGCAAAACAGGGGCAGAAGAGATTGAGCAGCTGATGGTTAAATTCAGAAACGATCCGCCCAAACATTTAGCCGGATCACCGCTGGAATGGGTGAAAGATTACGAAACTTTGCTTGAAAAGAACCTGATTACAGGAGAAGAGAAGCCAATTCACCAGAAAAGCACCTCCAATGTTCTGCAATTTTTTACTTTAGACGGCTCAAAAGTATCGGTACGACCTTCCGGTACTGAACCAAAAATAAAATTTTACATAGAAGTGAAAGCAAAGCTCGGGTCAAGAAAAGAATACGACGAAGTGGAGGAATCTGCCAACCAAAAGATTGACCTGGTTATGCAAGATTTAGGTTTATAATAAATTAAAAATTAAAAGATGAAGAAACTTCTTTTTGTACCAGCAATGGTATTTGCTCTCACAGCGGTAGCTCAAAAAACAGAGAAACCAAAGGAAGATCCGGCAAAGATGAAGCACGAAATGACTGAATTCTGGGATCCTGAAGTAGCTGTGGTAACCCCCGGGCAACAACCTTCCGATGCACCTTCCGATGCGGTAGTTTTGTTTGACGGTACACCCGAAAGTTTTGCTGCCAACTGGACCAATAGCAAAGGTGAAACCCCTGTCTGGACAGTTGCCGATGGTTGTGTAACGGTTGTTAAAGGATCCGGTATCATCAAATCAAAGATGGAAATGATGGATTTCCAATTGCACATCGAATGGAGGACTCCCTCTGTTGTAGTTGGAGAAAGCCAGGGACGCGGCAACTCAGGCATTTTCATGCAAGGAAAGTATGAATTGCAGGTGCTCGACAACTATGAAAACCGTACGTACCGGAATGGCCAGGCAGGCTCCTTTTACAAACAGTATGCGCCGCTGGTCAACGTTTGCAAAAAACCCGGCGAATGGCAAACTTATGATGTGATTTATACTGCTCCCCGATTCAAAGAGGATGGAACAGTATTCTCACCCGCCCGCGCTACGGTTCTTCAAAATGGCGTATTGGTTCAAAATAATGTTTCCCTTTTCGGTCCGACAGAATACATCGGGATCCCGAAATACGTGGCCCATGGCGCCAGTCCGCTGGTTTTGCAAGAACACGGAAACCCTGTAAGTTTCCGCAATATCTGGGTTAGAAAACTTTAATATATTAAGTGCCTAAAGTGAACTAAAATGCCTAAAGTTGAGATCTCCCAACTTTAGGCACTTCAGACACTCTAAATACTTTAGGCACTTCTTCACAACTTTAGGCACTTCTCCATGGAAAAAATCCTCATCCTTGATTTCGGATCCCAGTACACCCAGTTGATTGGCCGCAGGGTTCGCGAGTTGAATGTATTCTGCGAAATACATCCGTTTAACCACTACCCGGCTATTGACGATTCGGTCAAGGGTGTCATCTTATCAGGAAGCCCCTATTCGGTCAGGGATGAGAAGGGCCCGAGAATTGACCTTTCGGGAATCAGGGGTAAATTGCCCTTACTTGGTGTTTGCTATGGCGCTCAATACCTTGCCCATTTCTTCGGTGGCGAGGTGGCGGCCTCCGATTCCAGGGAGTATGGCCGGGCCAACCTGAAATGGATCGATGGCAACAATCTGTTATTCAAACATATCAGTGACAATTCACAAGTTTGGATGTCGCACGGCGATACCATAGTAAGGTTGCCGAAAAACTACAAGGTGATAGCTTCGACTGAAAACGTTGAATATGCCGCCTTCAAGGTTGATAACGAGCCATCCTACGCCATTCAGTTTCATCCTGAAGTTTACCATACGACCGAAGGTACCCGTTTGCTTCAGAATTTCCTCGTCGACATCTGCGGATGCAGCCAAAACTGGACCCCCGACTCATTCGTAGAAGCGACCATCGCTCAAATGCGTCAGAAATTAGGTAACGATAAAGTCGTGCTGGGACTCTCCGGCGGCGTTGATTCAAGCGTGGCCGGGGTTTTGCTGCACAGAGCGATCGGAACCAACCTCACCTGTATTTTTGTCGACAACGGACTTTTGCGCAAAAATGAGTTCCAGGATGTTTTGGAATCTTACAAAGGAATGGGGCTCAACGTTATCGGGGTTGATGCCAAAGAGAAATTCTGGAACGACCTTCAGGGCATCCGGGATCCTGAAAAGAAAAGAAAGACAATCGGAAGAAATTTCATCGAAGTATTTGATGTAGAGGCACACAAGATACAGGACGTCAAGTGGCTGGCACAGGGAACGATCTATCCCGACGTCATCGAATCTGTTTCCGTAAACGGACCTTCGGCTACCATCAAATCACACCACAACGTAGGTGGTTTGCCCGAGAAGATGAAGCTTAAAGTGGTGGAACCGCTTAATCTGCTCTTCAAGGATGAGGTAAGACGGGTTGGTAAAACGCTGGGAATCAAGGACGAATTGCTTGGCCGCCATCCATTCCCCGGACCGGGCTTAGGCATTCGCATCCTTTCGGATGTAACGCCCGAAAAGGTAAGGGTATTGCAGGAGGCAGACGCCATCTTTACACAGGCGCTCAGGGAATGGGGACTTTACGACAAAGTTTGGCAGGCCGGTGTGATGCTCCTCCCGGTTCAATCGGTCGGAGTAATGGGCGACGAAAGAACCTACGAGAACGTGGTCGCCCTGCGTGCAGTTGCTTCAACCGATGGCATGACGGCCGACTGGGTGCACCTGCCTTACGAGTTCCTGGCCAAGGTTTCGAACGATATTATCAACAAAGTAAGGGGAATCAACCGCGTTGTTTACGATATCAGTTCCAAGCCGCCGGCAACGATCGAATGGGAATAGAGGGATATTTCAGGTTACTTCTTTTTGATGCTGGCCAAATATTCTTCAGCGGTCATAACTGGTATTTGTGACGCTTTAAAATCTTTGCCGTTTCTGGTAATTAACAGACAACAATCAGCTTTTAACGCACTAAAATATTGAAGTGAATCTTCAAAATCTGAAAAATTGGAATTAAGCCCCTTTTCAATGATTAGTTCATCCAGACTACATATTTCAGAGATAATCCTGAATTTTCTTAGCTTCTCCTTTGCTTTTTCAGCATTCTCGAATTTTGTTAAAAAATAACTTACTGTGGCAAAGGATAATGCAGACACAACCATGGTGATCTGCCCCTTATCAGCTAGTGTTGCAACCTTTGCGATAGCATCATAATATGGAATTCGCTCTCCCAGCAAATCCAGCATCACATTGGTGTCAAGAAATAACCTGGTACTCATTGATACTTATTTACCAGGTATTTTGAATATTCCGTTTTATAATCCAGATCGGCCGGAATACTGATACCGGAAGATAGGCTCCTTACAAACGGAGAGATCTGAACTTCCTTCATCTCCGCAGAATCATCGGACATCACCAACGATTGGAGATAGGATTCGATAACCCTGGATAAACTTCTCTCGTGCGATGCAGCATATTCCTTAGCCCTTTCAATCACATGCTTATCCAATTTCAGCGTTAATTTAGTGTCCATGACAAAATAATTTATACGTACAAATATAATAATTATATCCGTATAAAGCAAGATTTTTTTGTTTCAAAAGATTTTTATTCAACCACGATGATATTCCCGGCTAAAAGCGTTTTTTCCCCACTCCATCGATAAGCCGACAGCTTTCCGGTAGTATCCACACAACTATCTACACAACAAATATTTGGCTGTAAGATTTCGGCCCCTTCCGAGAGGCAGTAATGTCCAAAGAAAACGATGGGCTGGTCAGGTGCGTAGGGCTCGTAAACAGGTGCCAGTTCAACGGGGAAATGATAATCCGGCAGAATAAATTTATTGCCAAAGTACAATTGCCGGAATGTTTTGTCTGTGGGACTGGTCCACCAGTTGAGTGTGAAGACTTTTCTGCTAAGGCCCTTGCTGCATTTGATAATCAAATCTTTGGGGCACTTGAATTCGAGCCCTTTCAATAATTTATAGACGATCACAGCCATATCAGGCCTTTTTTCGTGCATTTCCCGCAGAAATTTTTTCTTTAGCCTTCCTTCCGGCAGATATTCCTTCAACTTAGCGATCTCCAGGTCATTCCAGTAGGCATGTGCTATCCTGATTTCCCCTAAATCGAGAAAAAATGGAAGTGTCCGCATCCATTTCAGATGGCTTATCCACTCCTCATCGAAATTTTTAAAGACCGTCAGGGTTTTTTGTATCTGATTTCTGTTCCCGGCAATGTGCCTTGACATGAAAGTGCCGTTGTCGTCCTTGATATGGTAAAGGATAGAAGCATATTCGTGATTTCCCAGAACAGCAAGGGCGCTACCCGACTCAACCATCCCCCGGACCAGCAACAAAGTCTCGCGAATTTCCGGTCCCCGGTTGACAAAATCGCCCACAAAGATTGCCTTTCTTACCGGATGACGCCAAATGCCTTTTATACTTTGGTACCCCATTTCAGTAAGAAGCTGCTTCAACAAGGAAGCATATCCGTGAATATCCCCGATGATGTCGTATCCGTCCATGCTTTTCCCTGTTGCTGCCGACAGGGTCGGTCAAATAAATTTATGCCCTACGTAAAGTTAGATTTATCGCCCGATTTACCAAAAATTATTTTGAAGGCGAAAAACAAATCAAAAATGATTAAATTTATTCGCGTACAAAATTTTTGGCTATTAGCTGTTGGCTGTTAGCTATTAGTCTCAATTACAGCCTCTAAGATTATATGGGGAATGAAGCAATAGACATTGAGATCAAACTAACAGCTAAAAGCTAACAGCCAACAGCTAATAGCCAATAGCTAACAGCCAATAGCCTGAAATTTGGTGAAGCAAACTTACAGAGACAAATGCAAATTTTGCAAAAAAAGAAATATAATCAACACACAATCATCTACTTATGAATATCAAAAAAGAAATTTTCGGCCAGGGGCCCAAGGGTGAAAAAATTTTCCTTTACTCGTTAGTAAACCCTAACGGGATTACGGTCAAAATCACCAATTACGGCGCCATCATCACCGCTATCGAGATGGCAGACAAACAAGGCAAAAAAGAGAATATCGTTTTAGGATTCCGTACCCTGGAGGAGTACCTTTCGGCCGATTATCTTGCCAACTATCCCTATTTCGGCGCGGTTTGCGGGAGATACTGCAACCGCATTGCCGGCGGAAAACTCAACGTTGAAGGGGTAGATTACCAGCTTTGCATCAACAACGGCCCCAACCATCTTCATGGGGGACAAACCGGTTTCGACAAAATGGTATGGTCGCCCAAAACGATCGAGATGCCTGATTTCGTTGGATTGGAATTGAAATACAGGAGTGTCCATCTCGAAGAGAACTATCCCGGTAACCTGGATGTTACCGTTCTCTACAAACTCACCCACAAAAACGAATTCCAGATTGAATACAAAGCAGTTACAGATCGTACAACCGTTGTAAACCTCACCAATCACACTTACTTTAATCTCACTTCAGGCAAAGAAAATGTATTCAATCATCAATTACAGCTTAACGGGAAGAAAAGGACACTCACTTCACCTGATTTGATCCCTACCGGGGAATTGGCCGAAGTGGCCGGTACCCCGTTTGATTTTACAAAATTTAAACCGATCGGCGAGCGAATTGGCGAATTACCGGATGGTTATGACAACAATTTTGTTCTTGATAATCCTGACCACAAAATAGTCTGTGCCGGAAAGCTGAAAGAAGAAAAATCGGGCAGGAGTTTGACCATCTATACTTCTGAGCCTGGCATTCAACTCTATACCGGATTCTATATTCCCACTATCACAGGCAAAGATGGGAGGACTTTTGGCAAGTACAGCGGCGTTGCCCTGGAGACACAACATTATGCCGACTCACCCAATCATCCCGAATTCCCATCCACGACTTTACGCGCCGGAGAGACCTATAAATCAAGGACAACCTACCAATTCGAAACGAAGTAGAAACATGAGAACACTGATCGAACTTTTTGAAACAAGTGTCCAAAGCTTTCCGGACAATACTTTGCTATGGGAAAAGTTAACCGACAAATACGAACCCTCCACCTACCGGGAAGTGCAACAATCCGTCTATCAGTTCGGGGCCGGATTGATGGCACTTGGATTGAAAAAAGGGGAAAGGGCGGGACTGCTTTCAGAAGGCCGGAACAATTGGTTGATCAGTGAACTCTCCATTTTATATTGTGGCGCCATCAACGTGCCACTGTCCGTCAAGCTGGAGCCATCAGAACTTAAGTTCAGGATTGAACATTCAGGGGCAAAGATGATGATCATCTCCTCCGGACAAGCGCCTAAACTGGCTGAAATTATCGACCAACTGCCCTCCCTCGAAACTGTGATTGTGATGGATGGTGTTGTCAACCCACAGACAAAAGAAATCGCTTTTCAGGAGGTTGTTGCCAAAGGGATAGTATTTCTTTCGAATGAAGACAACAAAAAAGCATTCGAACAGGTTTGGCAAAATGTTCAGCCGGATGATATAGCCAATATCTCTTATACGTCAGGTACAACGGCTGATCCCAAAGGGATTATGCTGACCCATTTCAATTACGTGACCAACGTGATACAGGCGCATACGGTCCTGGAAATCTATCCCAGTTACATCACGCTGGCAACCCTGCCATGGGACCACTCTTTCGCACACACGGCCTGCCTCTATACCTTTATGATGAAAGG
>JAMDDG010000042.1 GCA_023488865.1 Bacteroidota bacterium
TCCAGTTTTTCTTCAAACTGCACCAGCGGATAGGCGCTGTATGGGTGATGTTTTCTGACATCGCACGAGAATCCTGAACCACGGCCTGAAGGACCGGTTACGCCCCAGGCGATCGCGTCTTCACGCGAAAGATAACCAATGTCATTTGTACGCTCCTGAAAGATGACATTACCGGTTAGCAGCTGATCGTATTCGGGAAGTTTTTTCTTGAATTCTTTGATAAAATCTTTGACCCTTTTTTGGAAATTCGGATGAATGTCAAACATTACTCCTCCCGGAACGCTGTAATTTAAAGTCATCCTTGCTCCGCAGGTCTCTTCAAAAATGTCGAGAATGTGTTCGCGGTCGCGAAGTCCATAGAAGAAGGTGGTCAATGCACCCAAATCCATTCCCATTACGCACCACCAAAGTTGGTGGGAAGCCAGACGGCTCAGCTCATCCATGATGGTACGGATGTATTTGACACGTTCAGGTACTTCGACCTGCAGGGCATTTTCCACACACAAAGCAACTGCTTCATTGTTCATGTGGGCGGAAAGGTAATCCATCCGGTCGGTCAGGTGAATGATCTGCGGATAGGAGATGGCCTCGCACATTTTCTCGATCCCACTGTGGATGTAACCAACATGTGGCTGTATATGATGTACTATTTCGCCTTCCAAACGGACAAGCAACCGAAGTACCCCGTGCGTAGAAGGGTGCTGCGGTCCCATATTGACCAGATACTGGTCTGTGTGGATTTTATCCGAGCTAATGATTATCTCTTTGATTTCAGACATAAGGCTATCGTTCTACTATTCTTACTTCGTCTTTGTAATCTTTTCTCAGCGGAAATCCCCAGCTGTCGTCCAGGAAGAGCCTGCGCAGATCCTTGTGGTTGTTGAATTTTACACCCAAAAGGTCATAAACCTCCCTTTCGTGGTATTTGGCTGTCTGCCAGACATCACTTACCGTATCAACTTTGGGGTCGGTTCGATCTGCGGTGTTTACTTTCAATACCACGACATGTCTGTGCCTGACAGATTCGAGGTGGTAGACGATTTGCATCGTTTCGGGATAATCTACTCCCGAAAGACAAATCAGGTAATCAAATGATAACTCCGGCTCATTTTTGAGTTGAACAGAAGTTTCGTGCAGGTCAGCTGCCTGAACAAGGATTTCGACATATTGTTTGCCAAGCTTCACCCCGGCCTTTGAAAACTCACCGGTCAGGTAAGCTTGTAGTTCTTCGTTTGTCATGTCACTTAAATTGTTAAGTGATTTATAGTATGATTGATTGATTTCCCCATCATTCCGGTTAGCTTCAAGGTTGAGGGGTATTTTTTTTCTGTTTTCTTGAGAAATAGCGCTCCCGTCTGATTTTTTTCTGCAGTTGCATCATGCCAAACAGAAGGGCCTCAGGCCTTGGAGGGCATCCGGGTACGTAAACATCCACCGGAATAACGTGATCGGCTCCCCTGACAACTGAATAAGAGTTGTAGTAGAAGGGACCGCCTGAGATGGCACAGCTTCCCATGGCAATCACATATTTGGGATCTGCGATCTGCTCATACAACCGTTTCAGTACAGGGGCCATTTTGTAATTGATTGTTCCGGAGATGATGATCATGTCGGCCTGGCGGGGTGTTGCGCGGGCAACTTCGAAACCAAACCTGGCCATATCGTGCCTGGAAGCGCCAACAGCCATGAACTCGATGGCGCAACAGCGGGTACCAAAAGTTAAAGGCCAGAGTGAATTGGAACGTGACCAATTGATAAGATCATCTAATTTGGCGAGGATGATGCTTCCTCCTTCGTATTCCTGGAGAACAGGATAATCGTTCTTTTCGAACTCTTTTTTGCTTTTTACTCCCATTTCAATGCATGTTTTTTCCATCCGTAAAACAATCCCAAACCCAATATGGCAAAGAAGATGACAATCTCAACAAAGCCGGTCATCCCGGCCTCCCTCATCACGGTTGCCCAAGGAAAGACAAATACGGTTTCCACATCAAAAACGAGGAAGAGAATGGCAAAAAGATAGTACCCGACCGTGTATTGGTTCCAGGTTTCCCCGATGGTCTCCATCCCACACTCGTATGGTTCAAATTTTGCTGTATTGTAGGAGGTCGGAGGAACATAACTGGAGAAAACCAGGGCCAAACCTACCAGTGAAATTGCCGTAATAAAGAAAAGTATTAAAGCGCTACTTTCCATAATTAATGAATTTTTTAATTTAGAATTATTCTAAAGAACTGATAATTAATGTTCTTAAAAAACTTCGACAAAATTAGAAATTTATCATTAGCCCAACCCCGTGAGTTAAATTTTATTTAAAAAAGTTATTAAAATATCTAAATTTGTAGATATAATAAATTGAATGAAAACGATTTAAAAGACAAGAGGGATTTTGGAACGGACAATTCCAAATAATTAGCCGCACAACGTGTAAAGATCACGTTGTGAATTGATACACATTACAGAATGCCCTTCCGAATGGGCAATTACAAAAGCATCATTCACACCAAAAAAACGGTCGGGCAGGGAAGAACTATAGGTAAATGAGATGATCAAAAGCCCGTATTGAATACCCAAGGCATGTTCCAACGCTTTTTTTTGGATTTTCCAGGTAGGGGTATGGCATTCAATAATTTCAAAAGGGAAACCGAAATTTTTAAACAGCCTTTCGATAGAAAAAAGATTGCCCATCACCCTCTTTTTGTCCTCTTCAGATGTTTC
>JAMDDG010000387.1 GCA_023488865.1 Bacteroidota bacterium
TCGAAAATGGCTTCCAGGGGAAAGAAGGACAGAATGTTCCATTTATGAGCGATGATTTCGTCAACCAAATATCTGAGCGGTACATTGAACTGTTTGAACACATCACCGGCGACAAATTTGTTAAGGCAGGACAGGAAGATGTAAATGCAAGGATCTTTCAGAATATCAGTAAATTTCTGAGGGAAAGATATGAGTTATGAGATATGAGATGCTACCAGCTATTTATTGATTTTGAATGGTTTTTACATGGCCTATAAACCCATTAAGAGTGAAGATTTTATCTCTATACTCTTTTGGAAAAGAATTCAGGTAAGGCTTGGGAACGACTAATCTAACATTGTATTTATACATTTCAGCCAATTGGTTCATCGAGATACCCTGCTGTAAAGTAAATAGGTGTTTTACCTTAATTCTATCAGCTTCATTAAGTATCTGTCTCCAACGGTCTTTGCATGTTGTTTTAGATGCCAGACAAATAAGTTTATCGACTGGATATTGCATGTTGCCATAACTTACCGTATCTGGGAAAATAAAATCAGGACGCTTATTCCCCTCTGTTACAACCTGTGTTTGATATCGCAAATTAAAATTGGCAAAAACTTCAGAAAGATGATGTTCAAGAGATTTGCCTGCTCTGCTTTTACGGCGATTCAGAATTATATTTGCACATTCTACTAATTCTTCAACGGTTACAAAAGGTGTTTTAATCCGCTCTCCGTAACGGTCGTTTTCAATAGTTTTGAAAAGTTGATATTCTGCATTGAGCCAGTTGAGCAGCTCATTGTCAGGGTTTGTAATAATTTGAGCTGGTCTGATATTGAATGATTTCTTATAACAATTCCGTGCATTGGTTGCAAGATCAATTGTTGTAGGGAAATCAACATTTAGGGTTGAAAGGTAAAGCTTAAAGCATTGCAAAAGCTTATCTTCAGCTGTTACGGTAATGTGTTTTTCAATTAAACAGTTAGTTTCGTTTGATGACATATTAAAGTCTGCGAAAAATTCTTCAATATCTTCATCGGATTGTAAAATAAAGCCTTCATAATAGTCATCAACTATATGACAAAGAATAAATAAATCTCCAACATTATTATCAGTCAAAAAAGGAAAGCCACGGCCAAAACGGGTTAGGCGATATTCATTACGCGTACCTTGCCCATAATAAATAAAACGACTTTGGGTTTCGAAATCATTTTGCCATTTAATGGTAACAAATCGCTCTTTGTTCTCGCCTTTTACTCCGGGTGTATCAAACATCAAAGGAATGGAGTTCTTGGGAATATAAAAACCTTCCTGATGTCCACCAGTTGTACCAGCATCGTTAGCTGATATAAATTTACAAAAAGATGTTTTACTCTTATTTACAGCTACTATAGCTAGGTTTACGACATCACTCATTTTACAATAATTTTTATCATTTCCATTGCGACCGATTCAATAAGAGGAACAATCACTGAATTACCAAACTGGCGATATGCTTGATTGTCGGATACTGGAATAATGTAATTATCAGGATAACCCATAAGTCTTGCACATTCACGAGGCGTCAACCGCCGTGGATTCTGCCCAATTTGGGGAATAAGTATTTCTGAGCCATCTTTATAGTAACGAGCACTTAATGTACGTGCTACACCTTTCAAATCTGTCATGCCAAAACCAAAACCATTTCCCTTTGCTCTATGTTTCTCTGCGTAGTTCTGTAAATAATTCCAGAGTTTATCCGAAAGTGTGTATTTCTGATCAGGATTTGTTTCCAAAATTAGAGCTATTGTTTTGTCTGCATCAGGTAATTCAGAGAATTTAAAGCTTTCTTGTCCTTTGTAAATATATCTGTCATAACCTACAATGATTATACGTTCTCTGTGTTGTGGTACAAAATGCCTGCCATCCAAGATTTTGAAATGTATGGAATAACCTAATTCATCTAATGTGTTGTAAATAACTTTAAAAGTCCGACCTTTGTCATGGGATATAAGATTCTTAACATTTTCAAGCATAAAAGCCTTTGGACGTTTATGCTTAATTATTCGCGCTACATCAAAAAATAATGTTCCTTGAGTTTCATCTAAGAATCCATGACTACGACCCAGACTATTCTTCTTTGAAACTCCTGCAATTGAAAAAGGCTGACATGGGAACCCCGCTAAAAGAATATCATGTTCCGGCACATCTTCTTCATTAATCTTTGTAATATCACCAAAAGGAACCTCTCCAAAGTTTGCTTCGTAGGTTTTCTTAGCAAATTTGTCCCACTCTGATGTAAAAACACATTTACCTCCCTGATTTTGGAAAGCCAATCTAACACCACCAATGCCAGCAAAAAGGTCAATAAAATTAAACTTAGGCTTTTCAGGTATTGGAAATGGAACATCCCATTTTATTGGTAGAAAATATTGAAAATCAGGTTCTCCAACAAAATCAGCGCTGTTTTTTAAATCAACAAGATATTCTGTGGCTGGTCTCAAAAAATAATGAGAAACACCATCGCCTGCATTTTGAAGATAATGTGTTAAATGTGCCAGTCCGTTATCCTTTTCTCTTTCGGGCAGTATATTCAGTCTTTCCTTTATCTCTGAGTATTTTACTATTTTTTTCTTCAATTCTTCATTTATTGTTTGAATACAAAAATCTATTTTTTTTTTAATTTCATCGCCCCAAAATCGAATTACTTTCCAACCATCTTTCAACAGGGTTTCATTAACCAATTTATCTCTTGAGATATTTCCTTCTATCTTATGGTGCCAAAATTCAGTATTTGTTTGTATCTTATGTTTGTTGACTTCCCAATCTTTGCCATGGAAAAATTCACTATCGCAGAAAATTGCAACTTTAAATTTTCTAAAAGCAAAATCGGGTCTTCCAAATATATCAGAATTGTCACAAGTATACCATAACCCTCTATCTATTAGGGCTTTTGCGAGCAATTCTTCAATTTTTGTTTTTTTATTTTTAATCGCCCGCATGTTTTTTTTCCGTTGTTCTGGTGTCAAAACATCCATAAATCAAAGGTAATCATTATTGACGATTTGATAACTGCAACGACAATGTTTGGCGTTGAAAATATAAATGCACGATAGGCTGAAGAGCAGTTATTTTGTGCAATCTGATATTTTTCAAAGCTTTCTTAAACAATCATTAGAGATGTTAACTAAAACAATAAAAAAATAGAATTGCATGATTCTTTTTAATCACACTCTAAGATAAAAAAGCCGTCTCGATGGGGGTATCGGGACGGCTTGTCTAATCTAATCTAAACTTGTCTAATCTAATCTAAACTAACCAAAAAAACTATGAAAAAAATGCTTAACTATTACCTTGCAAATATGCATCAATAAATAGTTAAGCCGATTCAACGGAGTTTAAAGATTGTTAAAAGTTAAAGCACTCATTTTCCTAACTTTATAACAATACCTGCCTTAGCCCAAACCCCTGGTTGTTCTACGTTCCCGTAATCAAAATAGGTTTTGTTCAGCAGATTGGAAGCCTCAAGAAACAGCGTAAACTGATTTTTGGCCCAGTTGATTCGTGAATCTACCAGCCATATCGGGGCATACTCCACTTCACTTCCATATTTATTGCCATCCCATAAAGTAAAGGTTCCATTCCGATCCTGGTAAGAGATCATCCAGCTTGCACTTAGATTGCTGCAAATGCCGTGTGTGAGCCGGATATCAATTTTATGTTTCAGATAATCCAGCAGATATTTGGAAATGAGGGTGCCGGATGCTTTGTCCTGGGTCAGATAGCCGTAAGAAACATCCAGTGAACGTATGAAAATCTCTTTGCCAAACAGAAGCGAAGGGTTGATTTTAGCCGAGACCTCAATTCCTTTGGTATTGAGGTCTGTCAGATTTTTGGCATACCAGAGGGTTTCATTAGGTTGCCTTACCCAATCGATCATGTTTTTTCCCCATCTTTCGAAAATGGCAACATGGGTAGTCAACCAGCTATTATTGTATTTCAATCCATATTCAAAAGATAGCGCCTCCTCGGGCTGAAGGTCAGGGTTTCCGATATTGGTCGCACTTTTGTAATAAAGGTCTGTATAGGTGGGCATTCGAAGAGACTTGTTAACTGATACATAAAGTTTCAAAGGAGAGATGATTTTCCATGCCACATCAAATCCCGGATAAAGTTTCCATTTTCTTCCAAGCGAAGAGTTCCAGTTGGCCATCACGCCACCGGAGATATCGATGGGCCCAAAATGGTGAGAATATTCTCCGTACAGGCTCAAATTTGACCGGTTGTCCGCATGGTTGAACTTTATTCCGTTTTCACCGGGAACATCGACCGGATTGTCCATCTCTTTCCCCAGAACCGTACTCCAGATGTTTTCACTTCTAAAATCGGTACCAAAAGCCAGTTTCCCCAATCCGGTATTGGCCCAACCACTTAAATTTGAACCATAGGTATCGGTCAAATGGTAATTGTGCATTAGATACCAGGATGGAGCTCCGGCAAAATCCCTGAAAAGCTCAAAGCGGTCCTGATTTCTTCTCCAGTAAAATGAGGGTGTTAGATGTAAAGTTCCTTCGGAAGTGGCTTTAACCGAAGCGAAAATGGTTTTAATCCGTTCGTATTGATTGGGATAGGCCGGAGTATAAAAATCATTGGCGCCAAATCCACGATCAGTGTACCCACCCTGAAATTCCAGTTTCCCGGTAGGGTACGACCAACTACCGTGATAATAGGCGTTTCCGATCTTAAAATCAGTGTTTTTGAGCGCACCGTCAGCCCTTTTGTAATCGGCAGATAAACTGCTCGTTAACTTTCCAGTTTTGAAACTTGAAGAGAGTGCTGATTCGAAAAGCCCGTATTGTCCGCCGCTGAATCGTCCAATTAGGGAAGGAGATGTTTTCTGGCTGGTGATGATGTTGATGGCTCCACTAAAAGCGTTGGGACCATAGAGCCGTGAAGCGGGGCCTTCCAAAATCTCGATGCGATCGATGGCATCAAAACTGACCGGCAGGTTTAGGTTGTGGTGACCCGTTTGGGGATCATTAAGGGGGATCCCGTTCAGGAGGATCAAAACCTGATCGGGAGAACTTCCGCGAATGCTGATATCTGCCTGTACCCCATTGCCTCCGCGTTGTCTGACATCAACATTGGAAACAAATTTCAGCAGATCCTGTAAATCATGGACAGGGGCATTCGCAAGCTCCTCTTTTCCGATAACTTGTACGATGCGCGCGGTCTGGGAAAATGCGACCGGAATGCGCTGCGCACTCACGACGACCTCTTCCACCTCTTGCTCCTTGATAGGTTGCAGGGTGTCGTTGGTGGCCACCAACAGTGAACGTTCAGCATTTGCGGGAGTTGCAAAGGTCAGATAGATGGTACTTAGAGTAGCAATCTGTACGACTTTGTGCATGCTCGAGAAGATTGAAAAACCTTTTCTTCCCCATTTTTTGAACGTAAATGCAGGTTTTTGAGTGTACAAAAACTTTTTTTGAACCATAGTTATAAATTTTAATTAAAAGTGACCAAATTTATTCTTTTTATGGATGCAAATGCTCAATTTTGTCTTTGCTGTAAATCAAATCAATTTATATACCACTAACGAGCCAACTTTATGAGCACAAATCGAAGGGAATTTATTAGACAAGGCAGTATGGCCGGAGCAGGCCTGGCCGGAATGACAATGATGGGCAATGATCTTTTTGCCCAGAAAAAGGAAAAAGGAAAAAAATCTGCCCCAAGGGACGAAAGCATCGTCAGGGTTGGATACATCGGTGTTGGAGGTCGTGGCCGGAGCCATGTGCACGATTCGATCACTGTTGGGGGGATAGAGATTGTTTCTATTTGTGATATAAATCCTGCATCTCTTGAACAAGCCAAACAGATCATTGCCAAAAATGGACTAAAAGAACCTAAAATTTATACCGGGCATGATCATGCTTTTGAAGAAATGCTCAAAAATGAAGAGTTGGATGCAGTAATAATAGCGACACCCTGGGAATGGCATGTTCCGATGGCCATCGCTTCCATGCGGGCAGGGGTCCCTTATACCGGCGTTGAAGTATCGGCGGCCAACACGTTGGAAGAGTGCTGGGACCTGGTCAATGTACACGAAGAGACCGGGAAACAGCTGATGATCATGGAGAATGTGTGCTATCGCAGGGATGTGATGGCCATTCTCAACATGGTTCGAAGCAATATCTTCGGAGAGGTGGTTCACTGCAGATGTGGTTATGAGCATGATCTTCGTGCGGTCAAGTTTGATTTGCTGAAAAACGATGTGAAAATAGGCAAAGAGGCTCATTCCGAAGCTCAGTGGAGAGGATTGCATGCCGTGCGCCGCAACGGGGACCTTTATCCAACCCATGGATTGGGACCAATCGGAACCTACCTCGACATCAATCGTGGTAACCGCTTCCTTACATTATCGGCAATGGCAACAAAATCAAGGGGTTTGCACGATTTCGTCAATGATCATGCTGCCAAAGAGAGCCTGTACCGGAATATTCAATTCAACCTGGGGGATATTGTCACGTCCATGATCAAATGTGCAAATGGTGAAACTATTATCGTAACACACGACACCAATCTGCCCCGTCCCTACTCGCTTGGCTTCCGGGTTCAGGGTACCGGCGGGCTCTGGAGAGGCGAAGGAGGCGGCGACTGGAAAGATCCTGCCCAGGCCATTTATGTGGAAGGCCAGAGTAAACCGCACGCATGGGATCCCGCTGAAAGCTGGCTGAAAAAATATGACCATCAGTATTGGAGGGAAAAGGGCACCCTTGCAGAAGGTGCGGGTCATGGTGGCATGGATTTCATCATGCTGACCGATTTTTTCAATGCCGTTCGGGGCAAAATACCCGTTCCGCTGGATGCTTATGATGCGGCTGCCTGGAGCGCAGTATCTGCTTTGTCTGAGATGTCGGTAGCACGAGGGGGCGCCTCGGTCGACTTTCCTGACTTTACCAGGGGCCAGTGGATCAAAAGAAGGCCCCATTTCGCAATGGATACCCAATTTCCGATTAACGAAGAGCGGGCTTTGATCAACAATCTTTTTTAAGTGGAAAATAGGTTATAAAAAAAGGGAGCCGAACGACTCCCCTTTTTTATGCCAATTTAGGCAAGAGTTCGGTCAGGAACCTCCAAAATTTACCGACAGAAGCTATTTCAATCTTTTCGTCAGGAGAATGAACTCCCCGCAGGGTAGGTCCGAAAGAGATCATATCAAGATCCGGAAATTTTTCCAGAAAGAGCCCGCACTCCAATCCGGCATGGATAGATCTGACCACTGGTTTCACACCAAAGAGATCTTCATAAACTTTCCGGGATACCTCCAATGTGTACGAAGAGGGATTTGGTGTCCATCCACAGTATCCATCGCTATGGGCAACATCTGCCCCCATCAACCGGAAAACAGTCTCAACCATCTGATAGATATCCTGTTTGCCACTTTCCTGGTCACTTCGCTGACTGGTTACAATTTCTACCACCGATCCGGGTTTAAATTTGATACTGGCCAGGTTGGTTGAGCTTTCCACCAGGCCAGGCATACGAAAACTCATGGAATGTACGCCATGAGGAAGCGCATAAAGTCCGTTGACCAACTTTGACTGACTACCTGCATCCATCACCGAGGCAGGCATTTCAGTGCTTTCCAGCGCAATTTTGAATTTAGGCTCCTTTTTAAACAATTCGTTCTCCATTTCTACCCTGAAATGGTTCAACTCAATGGCCAGATGCTCTTTTTTAGCTGTTGGAACCACAATCACGGCTACTGCTTCCCTTGGAATAGCGTTGCGAAGGTTGCCTCCCTCAAGAATGGCAATATGGTATTCGCATGATTTAACTAATTGATATAGAAAGCGATTCAATATTTTAATCGAATTTCCCCTACCCTTTTCAATGTCATCTCCGGAATGGCCACCCTGCAACCCGAAAACCCTGATTTTAAATGCAACACTGTTCTTTGGAACCGGCATTGAGGAGTATTTGAAGGTCGCCACGCTATCAATTCCTCCGGCACAGCCTATAAATAGTTCCCCTTCATCTTCCGAGTCGAGGTTAAGCAAGATCTTACCTTCCATAAAGCCCGGCTGAAGGGCTTGTGCCCCTGTTAAGCCGGTCTCTTCATCCACGGTAAACAAGGCCTCAACGGGAGGATGGGCCAGCGTTTGATCGGCTAAAATAGCCAGAGAAGCAGCAATACCTATCCCGCAGTCTGCACCCAAAGTTGTATTGACCGCTCTTACCCATCCTTCCTCAATAATTGGAAGGATCGGATCCTTCAAAAAATCGTGGACAACTCCTTCATTTTTCTCACAAACCATATCCATGTGAGACTGCAAAACAATGATTTTACCCTTTTCCAGCCCTTTTGTTCCCGGTTTTTTTATTACAATATTGCCGGCTTTATCTTTTTTTGCCTCCAATTCGTGTTCAAGTGCAAAACTGAGCAGGAAATCAATCATTTTCCCTTCCTGTTTCGAGGGGCGGGGCACTTTGCATACTTCATTGAAATAATGCCACACTTGCTGAGGCTCAATATTATTTAAATTATTCATCTTTAACTTTTTAATGTATCTTACTTAAGGTGATTGTTTTTATGATTTTAGATTTTGAATTTTAGATTTTCGAATGGGAACCTGTGCAAAATTGAATGAGATAATGGAATTCATACTTTGCAAAGATAACCTGAAACAATGATACGCGATCCAGATTTTTTAGTAAGTTTGTGTTGAATTGGTGCCGCAAGGCTTAATTGGGAATCCGGTGAAAAACCGGGACAGTTCCCGCTGCTGTAAGACCCGATCCCATTGAGGGATAGTACGTTTCTGATCAATAAACCACTGTTCGTCCCCAACGAACGGGAAGGAGATCCGGAATCGGGTTAAGTCAGAAGACCAGCCATTCAAGTTTTAAGCTTTCGGGATAAAAGGCTGAAGTTGGTTGGTAAACCATCTTTTCAAACTCCGATTAGCTTAAAATCAATTATTAACAATTTGAAATTGATTTTAAGTATGAAAAATTATTTGTATCTGCTTGCTGCCCTTTTTGTTACACTGGTCTTGTTCAATTCTTGCAAAAAGGAGTTAGCCGGTGTCGAGGCCAAAGCAGCCCTAATGAAAAACTCCCCCTACATCACCCGGGTATTTGATTATCTGTACGCTCCCGGACAACATGCTTCACTTTTATCGGCGAATGAGAAAGGAGCAAATTTTATCGGCGAACCCTGGACCAACAACAAAAGTTTCACTTCGCTGGGCGGATGGGGAGGCTACATTGTTGCCGGATTTGACCACGCGGTGGAGAATACGGATGGTCCCGATTTTTGTGTCTACACTCAACCTTCTGTTTCTTCGGAGCCTGGCGTTGTTTATGTGATGGAGGATACCAACGGTGACGGGCTTCCCAACGACGGAGAATGGATTGAAATCAAGGGAAGTGAGTACAATAACCCGGAAACGATCCACAATTACAAAGCAACCTATTTTAAGCCGGGCGCTTCCGGGTACGTTACCTGGATAGACAACAAAGGAAATTCGGGTTCGCTGATACCACATTACGGGTCAGGAAGCTGGTGGTGGGCGGGTTATGGCGATAAGGGCTCGATTACGCTAAGTGGAGAAAGGCTGCCTGATGCCTATGAGAACAGCTCCAAAGATCCCAATGTCGAACTTTGGGTTACCCGGCCTGGATTGTTTCAATTTGGCTATGCAGAATGTTACTACAATGGGGATTATAACGCCAAATTAAAGGCCAATTTTTTCGATATTTCATCGGCAGTTGACGCGTCGGGACTACCCATTCATCTCAAAAAAATCAAATTTATTAAGGTGCAGAGCAGCGTGTTCCAGATTGCCGGCTGGTTGAATGAGATCTCGACAGAGATAAGTGGCGCTGCCGATATTCATCTGCTGGATAAAAGCAGCTATTAATCCCTGTGAACCTGGACAATATTACTATTCTCGTGAAATTTTTCCTTGCAATTGGCATTTTCTGGCTGATCCTCGCCAGCGATAATCCTGTAATGGCCCAGTCGCTGAAGGATACGCTACTATTACAGCCGGTTCAAATTATTGGGAAAAAAGTACCCAAAGATTTCAATGAAACCAGGACAGAAATTGATTCAATGGCTCTCGCAAAGTCAAGTATGGTAAGGCTTTCAGAGCTTCTCTCCCAAAACACCCCGATCTTTATCAAAGAGTACGGACGGGGTGCGATGGCTACCGCCTCCTTCCGCGGTACGGCGCCATCGCATACCAAAGTGACCTGGAACGGGCTTGAACTTAACTCTCCGATGTTAGGGATGGTCGATTTCTCCCTAATCCCGGTCTATTTCACAGATGATGTTAAATTGCTGCACGGTTCCTCTTCAATGTCCGAATCAGCCGGGGCGCTGGGTGGAACAATCCTGCTCGAAAACAGCGCTGATTGGAACAATACCCTGTCGGGAAAGCTGCTAAGCGGCATTGGCAGCTACCAAACATTAGATGAATATGCGCAGTTTAATGTCGGAAACAGGAAGTTTCAGTCGAAAAGCGCTTTTTTTTACAACGCCTCTCAAAACGACTTTAAATTTCTCAACAAGTTGAATGCTGAATTGGATCCGCTTACCGGCAACTATATCTACCATACCGATCGAAACAAAAATGCGGATTACCTGAATTATGGTTTTCTCCAGGAGATCTACTTTCAAGCCGGATCAAATCAAAGTTTTTCGCTGAAAACGTGGTTGCAGCACAACGAACGCAGCATCCCGCAATTGCTTACCAACGAAAGCGATGCTTCTGCGAATATCAACCGGCAAACAGAGAATGCCCTGCGATCGGTAGCCGAATGGAAACGGTTTGGCCCTCATAGCCGCTTGTCGGTCCAATCTGCACTTAATTTGCAAAACTCTGCCTACCGGCTGGAAAACAGGGTTAGCGGGGCTCCTAACCAGGTTGTGATTGACGCAGATGCCAAAATTCTATCCCTTCTAAACAAATTGTCCTACCGCTATCAGCTCAATAATTTGACGACCCTTGTCACCGGTTTGGATGCCAATCTGCACAAGGTCGTATCCGGAAATCACCAGTCATCGGCCCAACTTACCGGTTACAACAAGATCAGGACGGAAAATTCGCTGTTTGGTGAATTGGAAAGCAAGTTTAATTTGAATTGGAGCGCTGTTTTCCTGTTAAGAGAAGAGTTGATCAACTTTAAACATCAGGCATTACTTCCCTTACTGAGAATCAGTTACAGGCCCAACCCTGACAAACCATTGGTATTGACCGGTTCCATCGCGGGAAATAGTCATCCGCCAACACTAAACGATCTTTACTATATCCCGGGCGGCAATCCAAATCTCAAATCCGAAAAAGGCAGGCAAATTGACCTTGGATCAAAGAGCGATTTCCCGGCAGGAAACCATCGTCTTCATACCGGAATTTCCCTTTTTTACTCCAATGTCAACAACTGGATCATCTGGCTGCCAACGTTTCAGGGCTATTGGGAGCCGAAGAACATTGAAAAGGTGGTAAGCAGCGGAGTTGAAGCGAACGTGGGATTGAACGGAAACTTTCGATCAATTCGCTACGATTTGAAAGGAAATTATGCCTTTACCAGAACGGTCAACCTCTCCGAAAACGATCCGGCCTACGGAAAACAACTTCCCTATATCCCCAAAAATTCGGCCAACCTGAACCTGCATCTCTCCTATTCCCAAGTCTATTTCGACTGGATGTGGAATTATTACAGCAAAAGGTTTACGACGACGGCCAACAGCCAGGAGACCATTTCGGATTACCTCTATCCCTATTTTATGAACAACCTGCAAGTGGGTAGTACCTTCCCGGTAGGGACCAACAAACTGACTGCTGAGTGTAAAGTGCTGAATATCTTTAATGAAGATTACCGCACGGTTTTGCAACGGCCTATGCCCGGAAGAAATTTTCAATTTGTATTGCGCTATGATTTTTAGAAAAATAACCCTTACGCTCCGGAATTTAACCCTCTTTCTCCTGCTTATCTCTTTGACAGGCTGTATGAAAGATGACCAGTGGGTGAAAGAGCACCTGCAACAGGGAAATATTCAGCTCGCGGCAGGAGGCCTCTTTGTGGTCAATGAGGGAAATTTCATGTACGGCAACGCCACGCTGACCTACTACGACACGCTAAAAAAAGAGCCGCAAAATGATCTTTTTTATAAAATCAACGGTTTGCCGCTGGGCGATGTCGCAGAATCGATGACAATTTGGAAATCAAGTGGCTATGTGGCGGTCAACAATTCAGGTAAAATCTATGTGATCGATCCTGCAAACGGGAAATATACCGGCAAAATTACCGGACTGACTTCGCCGCGGTTTATTCATTTTGTGAATGATCAAAAGGCTTATGTAACAGACTTATATGCGGGAAAGATATCGATCATCAATCCAGCGACCAACCAGGTAACAGGCGCCATCCCCACCCCTTCGCACGCATCCACGGAGGAAATGGTCCGGTTGGACAACCAATTGTTTGTGACCTGCTGGTCGGGCGGTAAAACCGTGCTGGTTGTGGATACAGACAAGGATCAAGTCACCACAGAAATTCCAACGGGAGATCAACCTTGCGGCATCGTTCTGGACCGTTATAATAAAATATGGGTGTTGTGTCAGGCCCTACCGGGAAACACGTCCAAAAGCGTCGCACAACTTCAAAGGATTGATCCGGTAACCCGGAAGGTTGAACAAAGTTTCAGCTTTCCCGCGGAGGCCAAACCGGTGAAACTGAACATTGATGGAAAGGGGGAAAATCTCTTTTATTTATTGGGCAATGAAGTTTGGAAGATGACCGTCGAAGCCAGTCAATTACCTGACAAACCCTTTATTTCCCTAAATTCTACGCTGTTGTACGGGTTAGGGATTGATCCTGTCAACGGGGATATTTATGTAAGCGACGCACTTGATTACCAGCAAGCAGGGACAATTTCCCGGTTTTCAGCATCCGGTCGATTGATCGACACGTTTAAGGCAGGGATTATACCGGGGAGGTTTTGCTTTAAATGAAGGTCAGTGGAAATTGGGAAATGCGGATCTAAACTCTTCTTTTCAATATTTTTAAGTCTCTTCCAAAATGAATAATTCCAACAATTTGAACCTCTTTTGTCTCCATAAACACCGTGTAATATATGCCGTAGGGAAATTTTTTAATTATGGATTTCTGACCATGGTTTAAAAACGGCCTGACCAGCAGCTATCTTCTGAATCCTTTCGTCAAGAATTTTTTTATGTGCTTCGGGAAATTCCTCAATAGATTGCTCTTCCGCAATATCATCCCACAAAGTTTGTACAACTTTCATTTTATCCTTTACAGATAATTTATGCAGTTGGGACATTTGTAAATTTGTCATTGCTTTCTCTTTTTAACAAAGATAATCTATTGCTAATAGAAAGTCAAATTGGGTGGGCTAAGAGTGATTGATTACATGGAAAAATCATCGTTGAATTTCTTATTTCCACATTATTCTAAAATTTCATCGCAAAAGCCACCCCTCCTCCATTCTGATAGAGTGTTGGAACGATCACGGCCGATGACATTTTACTCCACCGGTAGCGGTGGGTCAGGTAAACCACCTTGACGGAAGCGATGCCGATCCCGGCGCCTATCAGTACATCGGAAACCCAGTGGCGGTTGTTGGTCACACGGAAAATGCCGGTAGCCGTGGCGCAAAGATAACCTCCGACACTAATCCAGGGGGAAGTATCCCGGTATTCCATATCGAGCAAGGTTGCAGAGACAAAGGCCTGGGCAGTGTGGCCGGAGGGCATCGTATTGTCTGAGGTCTCATCCGGGCGCCAATCGTGGATAACATATTTCATGGAGGAAACGATGGCCAACATCAGGAATTCTGATTTTGCGGAGATGATAGCCTGGTTCAGCAGGTCGCTTCTGCTCTTCATCCCGGCTAATTTAAAACTAAACAACGCGGCAACAGGTACAAACTGCAGGTAGTTGTCTGCCTTTGTCCTAAAACCGTTTATCCTGTTTTGTACCCGCATTTGATCCCGCTCTTTGCTGAAATAGGTCTGTGAGGGAAGAGATTCAATGATCGCACCTGCAGCGACCAGTGAAACCGGTAAAAGCGCCGATTTAAAATGAAAATCGGATCTGTCAGCATAGTTGGTCCTGACTTTTACAGAGTCGGGCGAATTGAGATGAACAGGGGCAATTCTGTTAATGGCCAGATTTTGGGCAGACAGACTTCCGCTGATAAGCAGCATCGAAATAAAATAGATGAATCTTGTCATTTTTGGACAGTTTAAATTTGGATCGCGATAAAAGTAGCTATTATCACTGCTTAATGAATGAAATATGCTTATTTAAAGATAATTTTGCATCACTTTTAACATTTCAAACACTTCCCTTCGACCCTTCGGCGAGCTCAGGGAGCACTTCGCTCAGGGACCGGCAACTTTTTAAACTTTTAAAACAGTATAAACTTTTAAAACTTCTATTATGGCTACTGTAAATCTCTCTGACCATGTGAACCATGAAGTCCCGGATGCAAAAGGGAT
>JAMDDG010000335.1 GCA_023488865.1 Bacteroidota bacterium
TAATCGTTCCGCTCTTTATTTCGAACTGATCTGGCTTCTTCTGTGATTTTTGGTACAAAAACACCAGTGTCCCGATGAACAGGATGGCGATTAAACTAAGACCGAAAATTCTCAAAAATTTTTTCATTTGTTAATAATTTGTTTTTTAATTGCCAAATGGAATTCGCATGTCGGTTATTATCAATTCGATTGGTGATTTAACAGTCATGCTCATTTCATGGCAACCTTTGATTTATGTTTTTATTTGATGTTTATTTTAAATTAAATGTTGTTGATATATCAGCTGGAAATGCATGGAAATAAATGGAAATAGGTTGAAATAAATCGTTTATAGATATCAGCAATTTAATTTCCATCCAAATCAGTATTTTCACATCTGTTTCTATTTATTTCAATTTATATCTATTTATTTCTTTTCTATCAATTGTTTTACTCTTCTCTTAATGCTTCGATCGGTTTGATCATCAGCGCCCTTTTGGCCGGAATAGAGCCAGCGAAAAGACCAGCTAACACCAGGATGACCAGGGATGCAACTGCTACCGAAATGCTAACTTCCGGGTGCAGAAAAAAGACTTCATTGCCTGTTTTAGGCTGGCTTTCAATTATCTTGTTGACCAATTCGAGCAAGGCGACCCCCAGCGATAATCCGGTATAACCGGCAACAGTGGTAAGCGCCACGCTTTCGAGCATAATCTGGGTAATGATGGTGCGCGGCGATGCGCCCAGGGCGCGTTGTACCCCGATCTCTTTGGTACGTTCTTTTACAATGACCAGCATAATGTTGCTTACGCCGATCACACCCGCCATCAAAGTTCCGATCCCAACGATCCAGGTCAAAACCCCAATTGCAAGAAAAAGGCCGCTTATCTGTTTGAATTGCTTTTCGATGTTGACACTGTTCAATGCCTGAACGTCCGTTGGGGCAATGGAGTGGCGGGCCTTAATGATATTTTTAACTTTTTCCTCCACCACACTGACCGGAACCCCTTTTTTTGCGGTTATTGCAAGAAAATGGACCATGTTGCCCATGTTATAAGTTTGTTGCATCGTGGTAAACGGCAGGAAGATGGACTCTTCCGCCCTGCCATTGATGTTGATCCTCGTTTCCGGACGGATCACCCCGATCACCTGGTAATAGACCCCTGATATTTTAAGATATTCGCCCAGCGTATTTTCTTTCGGATCGAACATCTGCTCGTAAACCTTTTCTCCGATCACGCAAACTTTGCGCCGTTCGAGGATATCCATGTCGTTAATCCACCTTCCCTGTAAAACCGTGTAGGGATCAATTTTGATATAGTTCGGATAATCCCCTTTGACGTTATAGGCGCCGGTTTTTATTCCCCTAATCGTATTGGGCCCGCTGTTCATATTGGATCCAAAATTCTTCGGGGTGATGTATTCCACTTCAGGAACGTTGTTAAGTATAAAGGTCAGATCATCCGAATCCATGTTCCATTGCCTTCCGCGTTTAAAACCTTTGTAAGGCTCACTGGTCTGTTGGGCCCACATAAAACAAGAGTTGGTGGCGAATTTGGCTACCCCCTCGACAATACCATTTTTCAAGCCATTGCTGGCCCCGGCCATCACGATCAGCATGAAGATGCCCCAGAAAACCCCGAAGGCGGTGAGCAGGCTCCTGACTTTGTTCTTAGCCAGTGCGTGCCATATTTCATTCCATCTGTCGAGATCAAACATGTGTCAAGATTTGTTGTGTTCTATTGTAATTGCTTTATGATAAAAGGCTGTTAGCTATTAGCAGTTGGCTGTTAGCTTGCTTCCTGATGATTGTTTATTCGTCGCGCAGGGCTTCAATTGGTGTTACATTGGCCGCTTTTCTGGAGGGTAAATATCCGGCTAAGGCCCCCGACAAAATCAAAATCAGGGTTGCCGATACGGCGGTATTGAAATCCACGGTAGGATTTTTGAAGAAGACGTTTTCTGCCCCTCCTGCCGTGGCCTGCTCCAAAACAAAGTTGACCAGCTCCATCAGGCTTACGCCCATGACCAATCCTATGTATCCGGCTACGGTAGTGATCAAAACTGATTCGAGCAGCACCAGGCTGATAACTGAAAACGGGGTTGCTCCCAGCGCTTTCCGGATACCTATCTCCTTGGTCCGTTCTTTAACCAGGATCAGCATGATGTTACTCACCCCTACGATGCCTGCAATCAGCGTTCCGATGCCGATGATCCAGACAAAGAGATTGATTGCCTGGAAAATTTTCATGGTCCGTATGTATTCTGTCAGCATGTTGAAGGATCCCATTGCCCTTTTATCTTTCGGATCAAAATCATGCCGGCCGGCCATGTCTGTCCTGATCTTTTCCGTGATCGCTTCGGCCTCTTCCGCAGTCTGGACCATTTTGGAGGTTACCGTGAAAGTATGCACCCGGTCCCCTCCGTTAAATATCCGTTGCGCAGTCGAAAACGGGATGTATGCCTGGCGGTTGTTATCCTGATTTCTTCTCTTGGACTCGGAAATACCTATTACATCGAACGGTACCCCGCCTATTTTTATGTATTTCCCGATAGGGTCTTCTTCTTTGAAAAGGGCTTTCCTGATTTCATCCCCGATGACTACTACTTTTCGATATTCCTGCATGTCGAGTTCGTTGATGAACCTTCCGGTTTTTATATGAATGTTCTCCATCTCCTGCAGTGAAGGATAACAGGTGCTGGTCTCAAAGGAGCCATACTCTTTCCCGTAA
>JAMDDG010000067.1 GCA_023488865.1 Bacteroidota bacterium
TTGACCTTTACGGCAAATTGATGAAACCTGGTGGCGTAATCCATCTTAAAACAGACAGCAACTTTCTTTTTCAATATACTTCGGCGCTGCTCCATCTCAACGGCTTTAAAGTAGAGGCCGAAACGGAGGATCTGTATGCTTCAGCCTATGCCGTTGGCATCATGGGGATCAAAACTTACTATGAACAGCAGTGGATCAGTCGCAGAATAAAGATAAAATACCTGAAATTCATTCCCCACTTTGAGAACCTGATCGAACCAGATATCGAGATTGAATGGGATGAATACCGGAGCTTCGGGAGAGACCAGCGGAGCCGGGTTGTTGGGAATGACGAATGATAAATTGTAAGAAGAAACGTGAAACGAGAAGAGGGGAACGCGACGGAGAGACAGAAGGACGAAGGGACTTGGGGACTATGAGACTGGGGAGAAGCTCCTGATTATTTTTTGTGTTCCTTCGTGAAACCCTTTGCGACCTTCGTGGTAAAAATACTTAACCACAAAGTCGCGCAAAGGATAACCCAAAGGGTCACAAAGTCAATAAAATGTTCAAATGTGGCTCAATCGAAAATCGAAATTCCAAAATCGAAAATGTATTTCTGATGAACGATTTTTACGAAAAGGTATACGAAACGACCAGGCTGATCCCACCCGGAAGGGTGACGAGTTATGGTGCCATCGCACGTTTCCTGGGTACCGGCTTGTCGGCCCGTGTAGTGGGCTGGGCGCTCAACAACTCGCACCAGCAGGATCCTTTTGTGCCGGCACACCGGGTTGTGAACCGGAACGGATTGCTGACGGGGAAGGTCCATTTCCAGCCACCTTCTGCCATGCAGGAGTTGCTGGAGAACGAAGGGGTAAGCGTGGAGAATGATGCTGTCATCGATTTTGAAAAACATTTTTGGGACCCGGTGAAGGAATTGGAATGAGCCTTCCGGCGATAGCCGAAAAAAAAGGCTTTCAAACAACTGCAACTTTAACAAATTAGAATCGTACAAAAAATAAAAAAGGAACAAAATGGCGATTATACCAAAAAATATTTCAGACACATTGCGACGGATTCATTTCCCGGGTTCTGATAAAAATATTGTTGACCTGGAAATGGTCCAGGAGATCCGGGTTGCGGGAAACCGGATTAGCTTTTCGCTGATTTTTCAGAAAGAGGACGATCCTGCTATCGGTCCGGTTGCAAACGCTTGTGTGGATGAAATCCACCGCGAATTTGGAAACGATTTTGAAGTGGCGGTGACGCCCAAAAGCGCCAACAGAATGACCCCTCCAGTGCTTCCGGGCGTAAAAAATATTATTGCCATCGCTTCGGGCAAGGGTGGAGTAGGCAAATCTACCATGGCCGTTAACCTTGCAGTTGCACTTGCCAAACAGGGGGCAAAAGTGGGGTTGGTGGATGCAGATATCTTTGGCCCTTCCATTCCCAAGATGTTTGGAGAGGAAGAAGCCCATCCCTATTTCGAAAAAATAGATGGGCGCGACCGCATCGTCCCGGTAGAAAAATATGGGGTGAAATTTTTATCGATCGGTTTTTTTGCCCGAAAGGATGATGCCTTAATCTGGCGCGGACCGGTTGCCTCGAATGCGTTGAAACAACTCATCACGGAAGGAAGCTGGGGCGAATTGGATTTTCTCCTGGTGGATCTTCCTCCGGGAACCAGCGATATTCATCTGACATTGGTACAGACAGTTGCAGTTACTGCTGCCGTGATCGTCACCACTCCTCAGGATGTGGCGTTGGCGGATGTCGTGAAGGGGGTTTCCATGTTCAACAGCAAGAACATCAGTGTGCCGGTTGTTGGGATCATTGAGAATATGTCGTGGTTTACGCCTGCAGAACTTCCGGATAACAAGTACTATATTTTCGGAAAGGATGGAGGGAAAGAGTTGGCCCAAAAGATGGATATCCCTTTGTTGGGACAGATTCCGCTTGTAATGAGTATCCGCGAAGGCGGTGACAACGGCCTCCCTGTTGCCTGTGACGAAGAGAGTGTAACCGGAATGGCTTTTGAAAAACTGGCAGGGGAACTGATCAAACAGTTAGAATACAGGAACGTATTTTTTGAACCAACCAAGAAAGTAAAGGTGACACGAAAGTGATTCTTTCCGCATTTTTGAGTTAATTTGTGTTGCACAATTATTCAAAATCGCTTGAAGGAGTTCAGCTTAAACCGGATTTTATACTTGTTGGTACTGTTGTTGCCGGTAGGATGTACTACCCAGAAAAACACCGCAGTAACAAGGGCCTATCACAGATTAACTTCGCATTACAACGTTTATTTTAATGCGAATGAAAGTGTGAAAGCGGGCATTTCGCAGATGGATAAGTCTGTTGTTGAAGACTATACCCGTTTATTGCCTGTTTTCCCTGAAACCAATGCAATGGCAGCACAGGCGTCGGTTCATGAAATGGAATATGCGGTTCAGAAGTGCCTTAAATTGATTGCCGATCACTCAATTACCAAAAGTCCGAGACGACGATCCAACAACTCAGAAAAGTACAAGGCTTTCGCTTCCCAAAGTGAATACAACACCTGGATAGACGACACTTACCTGCTGATGGGAAGGGCTTATTATTACCAGCGAAATTTTCACAAGGCACAGGAAAGTTTTAATTATATACTTCACAATTTTTCCAATCAACCCACCCGTAATCCGGCATTCCTCTGGTTGGCGAAGTGCTGTCTTGAAACAGGTGAA
>JAMDDG010000009.1:0-9189 GCA_023488865.1 Bacteroidota bacterium
TACAAAACAACCGATGATCATTATTTTACCCCTTCTGAGATTTATCGTTACATCAGGCTCCTGTCTGGCAAGCCAATATTTGAGGTGCACTATAACCCTAAGCTGAACTATGCGAGAGACGAAGTAGCACACGTGATACAGGACGGTTATATCAGGACGTATTCAAAAATTCATCATGACGATTGCATCTACTTGTATTCAAGTTTAAACCTCAATGCCATTTTGGACCATAAAGAGATTGAACTTAAAGAGACCCAATTTCTACTATTGTCGTATAACCAAAAATTGATAGATATTGATATTAACCGCGTCTATCTTGAATACCAAAGGACAAAGGTTTATTGGTTAAACCTGACAAATCGTACAAAGCGGTATCAAAAATATACTGAGGAAATAATTAGAAGTGTGTTGGTACTTAAACTAATGACGTTCCAGCAGTCCGGTGCAATTTTAGCGGCATTGACGACAAGTATCCCCGAAACAATCGGAGAAGTTCGCAATTGGGACTATCGTTTTTGCTGGTTACGGGATGCATCCATGTCTGTGAATACGTTACTTAGAGTGGGGCACTACAAATCTGCACAAGGTTTTTTAGGTTATATTAAGAGAATTCTTCAATCAAAACACGATTCATTTCAGATCATGTATGGCATCAGAGGTGAAAGGGCCCTTACAGAAGTTGATTTGCCCCACTTGTCAGGCTATAAGGAATCCAAGCCGGTTAGAATTGGAAATTCAGCCTACTCACAACGGCAAAATGATGTTTTTGGCTATCTGTTGAATGTTATCCTTCAATATTACCTCTTTTTTCCGGGCACACTTGATGAAATTGAAGAAATGTGGGAAACGGTCCGCAACATTGCCCGCACCGTTTCTACGCAATGGGAAAAACCAGATAAAGGGATCTGGGAATTTAGAAAAGGGGAGAAACATTTTGTTTTCTCAAAAGTAATGAGCTGGGTTGCGATGGACAGGGCTACAAAGATCGCAGTTTTGCTTAACAGAGGGTATTATGCCCAGGTATGGCAAGCCATAGCAGATAACATAAAAGAAGATGTAATGAAGAACGGATGGAAGGAGGAACTTCAAACATTCACCCAAACCTATTGCAATTCAGATCTTGACGCTTCTTTGCTTCTCATGGCCGAATATGGTTTTATTGACGCAGAGGATATAAAATACAAAAAAACCGTGATTGCGGTTAAAAATGCCCTCTATTATAACGGATTGATGTATCGGTACATTAATGCCGATGATTTTGGCAAACCAACCTCTTCGTTTACGATATGCACCTTTTGGTTAATCCAGGCTTTGTTCCAAATAGGAAGTGTAGAAGAAGCCAAAATTATATTTGACAACCTTTTGGTTTGCGCAAACCATTTGGGCCTTTTTAGCGAAGATATCGATTTCGAAAAAAAAAGGCTATTGGGAAATTTTCCACAAGCCTATTCACATCTGGCTTTAATTAATACGGCCAGGCTATTTTCAGAAGAGGTTTATGTTTCAAAATTTATCAAACCCTAATAGTCATTACCCATTGTTGTAATATATATAAAGCCAAACCGGCAAAAAAGCCCAATAGGGCCAGCCATGAAATGTTTTTCAGATACCAGAAAAAGTCGATTTTCTCGATTCCCATAACAGCCACGCCTGCCGCCGACCCAATAATGATGGCACTTCCGCCTGTTCCTGCCGAAAGGGCAATAAATTCCCAAAAAACATGGTCGGTTGGGAACATGTCTAAGCTAAACATACCCTGTGCAGCAGCAACTAACGGAACATTATCTATGATAGCAGAAAAAATACCTAAAAGCGTTCCGGTGATATATTCATTCTTTATGTGTTTAACCGTTAACTCGGCTAATTGGCCCAAAACCCCAAACGATTGAAGGGCGGAAACAGCCAGTAAAATTCCAAGGAAGAAAAGGATGCTTGAGGTATCGATCTTTCGCAATGCATTGGTAACAGAATATTTATAACGTTCTTCGGGATGTTTGCCATGATGAATAATACTACTTACAAACCAAATGATCCCCAACGCAAGCAACATTCCCATAAACGGGGGCATATGCGTTACGGTTTTAAATACGGGGACAAATACCAGCAAACCAGTTCCGGTAAATAATAGGATGTTGCTTTCTTTTGGATGCTTGTTTTTTTGTTCATCCTTACTTTCTATCTTTTGATTTTTAAATTTTGTGGTTAAAATAAGCAGGGGAACTAAAGCGACAACCAAGCTTGGGAGGATTGTTTTGGCAATAATATTCAGGGGGGTAATTTGTCCGCCAATCCACAACATCGTAGTAGTGACATCTCCCAATGGCGACCATGCCCCACCTGCATTGGCTGCTATAATAACCATGGATACAAACCACAAACGATCATTCTTGTTGTGCAACAACTTGCCACACAAAGAGGTCATGACAATGGCCGTGGTGAGGTTGTCCAAAATTGCCGAAAGGAAGAAAGTTATTAACGTAATCAATATCAATAGTTTAGGCTTCGATTGGGTGTGTATAGAACCCGTTATCAGGTCAAATCCGTTGTGAGAATCAACCACCTCCACAATGGTCATTGCCCCCAACAAGAAAAACAAGATGGCCGAGATTTCGCCTAAATGATGGATAAGCTCCCCTTCGGATTCAGCAATGGATGGTGCATAAAAAAAATAGATTAACCAACAAAATACACCGGTAACAAGGGCGGTTGCCGCTTTGTCAATCCTGATTTTATGCTCTGCGGCAATGGCAATATAGCCAAGTATAAATATTACTACTACTAATCCGGTCATCATTTTTCTGTGATTTACCCTAAAATTAATTAAATTTAAGCTGAATTTGAAAATAAAGGGATCATTCAGCGTCAATTAAAAAATATTGTAAAAATGGACAATAAAATACAATTCGAAAGGTTGGTAATTGCCGCTTATCGTTTACCGTTTAAATTCACTAAGTTAAAAAACGGATACAAAGTAGTACAAAACTCCGGCGGTCTTGTTTCTGCGATCCTGTCTTTGTCCCAAAACTTCAAAAAAAGGAGCAGCTATATAGGCAATAATAAAATCGTTTGGGCTGGAATTGCTGAAAATTTACCCGACAATTTCACCGCTAAAAAATTTGAAAATGAATTTTTTGAAATTGCTCCGGTTAATCTACCTCAAAAATTAAACGAATTATTTTATGGGGGTTTTTGTAACGGCCTCATTTGGCCTTTGTTCCACTATTTCCCTTCCTACAGCGTATTTGACAATGAAAATTTTAAAGCCTATGAGGAAGCCAATTTAAAATTCTGCGAAGAAATTATAAAAATTATTAAACCTGGGGATTTTATTTGGGTACATGATTATCAATTGTTCCTTCTCCCTGAAATGATAAGAAAAAAAGTACCCGATGCAACGATTGGTTTTTTCCTGCATATCCCTTTCCCATCCTTCGAATTATTCAGGTTATTGCCCCACCATTGGCGCGGGAAAATTATTAACGGGATGTTAGGGGCCGATTTGATCGGATTTCATACGCAAGACTATACCCAACATTTTATCAAATCCGTTAAGCGGACTACCGGTTTCGAATGCCTTCAAAATGTAATCTACACCCCGAAGAGGCTCGTTAAGGCAGATACTTTTCCTATAGGAATAGACTATGAGAAATTTCATTCTGCTTGTTTGGATAAACACGTTTTAGCCGAGAAACAAAGGCTGAAAATCCATCTTTCAGATCAAAAGCTTGTCTTTTCTGTTGACAGGCTTGATTATTCAAAAGGTCTGTTACTAAAGCTCAAAGGGTATGAACTATTTCTTGAAAGGTTTCCCGGATGGCAATCAAAAGTCGTTTTTAATATGGTTGTTGTGCCTTCACGCGACAATATTAAAAGATACGAAAAAATGAAAAATGAAATAGAATCAACGATAGGCCGTATCAATGGGAAATACAGCTCTTTAGCATGGCGGCCTATCATTTATCAATATAAATCATTGTCTTTTAATGAACTGGTAGCTTTATATGACCTAAGTGATGTTGGCCTGATTACCCCTTTACGTGATGGGATGAACCTTGTTGCGAAGGAATATGTTGCTTGCCAGGTTGAAAACAAAGGGGTATTAATCCTGAGTGAAATGGCTGGTGCAGCAGCAGAACTGAATGAAGCTTTAATAATTAACCCCACAGATAGCACTGAAATGGCCGAAGCTATTTTCAATGCCCTTGAAATGAAAACTGCAGAAAAGCATTCACGGCTGGAAAGGATGCAAAACCGAATTGCAACTTACAACGTATTTACCTGGGCTTTCGATTTTTTCAATCAGACATTTAATACCAAAGAACAACAAAGATTAATAAGTGTTAGGGTTATTGACAAAAACAACTCATCGCAAATTGCTTCCGCTTACCAAAATGCGGATCACCGAATTCTTTTTCTCGATTATGATGGCACGCTTGTTCCGTTTTCCAAATACCCTGAACTGGCCACTATAGATAGAAGCACGTTGGAAATCATAAGAAAATTGGCCGAAGATCCTAAAAATCAAATTGTCATCATAAGTGGAAGGGATAAAAATTTTCTTGAAAGACAATTCAAGGAGATGAATGTCACTTTGGTTGCCGAACATGGTTATTTTATTAAAAGTGCGGGTAGTAATTGGGAAACAACAATCACGATAGATTCTCAATGGAAAGAGGCGGTAATGAAAATTCTTATCGAATATGTGAATCGTTGCAACGGCTCTTTTGTTGAAGAAAAAACAGGCAGCATCGCCTGGCATTATCGAAATTCAGATCCTGATTTTGCCTTACTACGCCTTCACGAACTACGGGACGACCTTGCCGAAATAATCCGCGTAAGCCATAATAAGGATATCGAAATACTTGAAGGGAACAATGTCTTGGAAGTAAAGAGTGGAAAATACGATAAAGGTCAGGCAGCGCTTGCTTTAATGAAGAACAAACATTTCGATTTTATCTTTGCTGCCGGGGATGACAAAACCGATGAATTTCTTTTCAAAGTGTTGCCAGCTTCGGCATACACCATAAGGATTGGTCTAAGTTCTTCATTCGCTAAGTACAAGGTGCCTGACATTCCTTTCTTGTTGAAATTATTGAAGGGAATGGAGCCTTGAATATCTATTATTGAATCACGTATCTCACTTTCAAAAATTACTTATCCGCTTGCCGGGATTCTTCTTCCGTCGGGAAACTGTCGTGATTCCAAAGATGTGAAAACGGATGAAAAGGATTTTACTCGAATTCTCACTATCTCATGTCTATCCACCTGGGAATGAGCGATAATTCTGCTTTACCGGGAATGTTGTTCTGAAGATTTTACGGCCTGGCCAAAGATTTCTACCTGAATTTTACTTAACAGGATAACTATACCCCGTTTTTTTGTAGTTTAGTCAAAAATCAAGACATACAAAAAATAATCAAAATATGGAAATTTTAGCAACTTTTGCCAAAGTGAATATATGGGCGGTCATCTTAGCCGGATTTTCCTATCTTATCGTGGGTGCGTTGTGGTATTCACCTTTGTTGTTCGGCAAACAATGGATCCGATTGAACGGATTTACCGACGAAGACTTCAAATCAAATAAACCCATGTGGTTAATTACAGTTTTATCGTTTCTCTCCGGTGCCATTGCTTCTTTTTTGATCTCAATGGTACTTGGACCAAATTCAAGTGCGTCATTTGGAGCTATTATCGGCGCAATCGTTGCCATTTTCTGGATCACCATGTCTAAACTGACTTTGGTATTATTTGAAAACCAACCGATTAAACTCTTTTTGCTTCATGCAGGTTTTGATGTGCTCTCTTTTATGGTCATGGGGGCTATCGTCGGGTTTTGGCGTTAGATTTTAAACGGATGAGAAAAATACTACTATTCTTCCTGGCGCTTTCCAGTATTTCAATTCACGGCTTTTCCCAGCCATTGTCGCCATCGGCCAAGGTTAGTTTGCTAATCTGCGCTCCCGGCAATGAAATATACTCCTATTTTGGCCATGCGGCGATTCGGGTCAATGATCCGTTGTATGAGAAGGATATTGTGTTTAACTATGGAGTCTTTGATTTCATGGCGCCCCATTTTTACTGGCGTTTTGCCAAGGGAGAAACCGACTACATGCTGGCGGTTCAGCGGATGGATTCATTTATGCAGGAATACCACGAAGAACAGCGCAGGGTGGTCGAGTATGAGCTGATGTTGACTCCTGCAGAACGGGAATCCCTTTATGAGGCGCTGGTCGAAAATTACAAACCTGAGAACCGGATTTACCGTTACAACCATTTCGACGACAATTGCGCCACCAGGGTTCGTGATCAGCTGGAAAAGGCCGTTGGGGGGAATATCAAATACGATACTTCCGGCGACGAAAGGTTATCGTTCAGAAATTTGATCGACCGCTATATCCAGGACAACAGTTGGGGCGGATTAGGGATCAAGCTGGCGCTGGGCATTCCTACCGACCGCCTTGCAAATTTTTCGCAGAAAATGTTTTTGCCCGATTATCTGGGGAATGACATGGCAAGGGCGCAGGTCATCAGAGGAGGCATTGCTTCACCGCTGACCAAACCGGCCCAGGTAATTTTTGACGCGCCCGCTTTTGTACCTGCCTTTTCGTTAACATCCCCGGCAGTCGTCATTCTCTTCTTTCTTGTACTTGTGCTCGCCCTTACTTTCCTGGAAAGGAAAAAGAAAAGAAGGTTTATCTGGCTGGATGTCTGCGTTTTTGTGGCGTTGGGTATCGCGGGGATGATCCTGTTTTTCACCACCTTTATCTCTGTGATGCCATCCGCCAAGTGGAATCTCAATCTTATTTGGGCATTCCCGGTTCATTTTCTGGTGGGTATTTTGTGGCTATTCCCTTCCATGCGGCCAAAGTTAAACTGGTATATTCGCCTGACAGCCCATGTTACCACTTTATTTCTTATTTCAATCTATTTTCTTCCCCAAACCTTCCACTGGCTGGTGGTGCCACTTTGTTTGATATTGCTGATGCGGACTGGCGTGTATTTGCCCGGAATAAAACAGTTACGATTGTTTGTCCGGAGTAAATCATTCATCGCTGCCGCTGAATAAAATAGAATAAAATCTCAATCCAATTACAAAAATCGTAGTTTGACATGGAAAACAGAACTTTCACTCGTTTGCCGGGAATCCCTAAGCTGTTTCTGGTGGCTTTTTGTCTGGTTTTTGCCGGTTCATCGTATGCACAAAAAGAACTGGTCAATTATGTAAATACCTTACAGGGGACCAATTCCCAACATGAACTGACCCACGGGAATACCTATCCCACGTTGGCGCTGCCGTGGGGAATGAATTTTTGGACCCCGCAAACTGGCGTGAACAGGGACGGATGGATTTATCAGTATCCCAAAGACTCCATTCGCGGATTCCGTCAGACACACCAATGCAGTTCCTGGACCAGGGACTATGCCGCTTTTTCGTTGATGCCGGTGTCGGGAAATCTGCAGGTCAACCAGTTCAAACGTGCATTAAAGTTTCGCCACGAAAAAGAGGTTGCCAAACCCAATTATTACCGGGTAACTTTTGAAAACAAAATAACTACCGAGATGTCGCCAACCGAACGGGGCGTCTATTTCCGCTTCAGTTTTCCCAAAGGCAAAGATGCCTATGTCGTACTGGATGCGAACAGTGGCGGCAGCATGGTGAAAATTGATCCCGAACATCGGAAAATTATTGGTTATTGCAAGAATGCCAACCACTCTGTGCCGAAGGGATTTGTTAACTATTTTGTGGTCTATTTCGATAAACCGTTTTCTGCGTTTGGAACCTGGAAAAATGGCGGTGACATACTTACTCCCGGGAACAAAGAAGCTGAAGATGATTATGTAGGCGCCTACGTGCGGTTCAACCTAGGTGTAACGGCCGAAGCCAGGGTCGCTTCCTCATTTATCAGTCTGGAGCAGGCCGAACGAAATTTGCAGCAGGAATTTGCGGGCTTCAAAACACTGGGAAATGCAAAAGAGGCAGCAGCAAAAGCCTGGAACAAGCAATTGGGCAAAATAGAAGTGGAAGGTGGCACTGCAGAAGAAAAGGCCACATTTTATTCCTGTTTCTTCCGTTCAATGCTATTCCCCAGACAGTTTTATGAATATGATGCCGATAAACAGCCCATTTATTACAGCACTTACGATGGTAAAATCCACAACGGATATATGTTTACGGATACAGGTTTCTGGGATACCTTCCGGGCGCAATTTCCCCTGAATATCCTTCTCCATCCTGAGATGCACGGTCGTTACGTCAAATCGCTGGTAGATGCATACGACCAAAGTGGGTGGCTACCTTCCTGGGCCTTCCCGGGTCACAGCGACGGAATGGTGGGCAATCATGCGGCCTCCCTGCTGGCAGATGCCTGGGTGAAGGGTGTCAGGACTTTCGATCCTAAAAAAGCGCTGGAGGCGATGTACCACGAAGCGACCAACAAAGGTCCCTACGGGCCATCCAACGGACGCGACGGCTGGAAAGAATATTTTACTTTGGGCTATGTCCCCTATCCTGAGTATCGGGAGGCTGTTGCCAAAACGCTGGAGTTTTGTTACGATGATTTCTGTGCCATGCAGGTTGCCCGTCTTACCGGCAATTCCTTTTATGAAGGGGTGTTCGGACGTCAGATATTCAACTATAAAAATGTGTACGATCCTTCTACCCGGTTTATGCGCGGACGCAACAGCAAGGGTGAATGGACCCCCAATTTTGATCCCAAGGAATGGGGAGGCCCATATACCGAGGGATCAGCCTGGCATTATCACTGGTCTGTTTTTCATGATATCCAGGGTTTGATCAACCTGATGGGCGGCGACCACAATTTTGTTGCCAAACTTGACTCGGTCTTTTCTGAACCCAATACCTTCAAAGTGGGAACTTACGGACGGGTAATTCACGAAATGTCTGAAATGGCCATGATCAACATGGGCCAATATGCCCACGGGAACCAGCCGATCCAGCACATGATCTATTTATACGATTATGCAGGTGAACCCTGGAAAACCCAGTACTGGGCGCGGGAAGCGATGAGCAGGCTATACAATTCCGGTCCTGACGGATATCCCGGCGACGAAGATCAGGGTCAGACCTCTTCGTGGTATGTGATCAGCGCATTGGGGTTGTATTCGGTTTGTCCGGGTACGGACCAGTACGTTATAGGAAGTCCGGCATTTCCAAAAATGACCGTTCAT
>JAMDDG010000009.1:9777-14450 GCA_023488865.1 Bacteroidota bacterium
ACATTGACTACTGCCCCGAATAAATATGTAGAAACCCCGCTGATGAAGCAATACTACGCCGTCAAGAACAAATATCCTGATGCCGTGTTGTTGTTTAGGGTGGGCGATTTTTACGAAACCTTCGGGGAAGATGCGATCAAAGCATCTGAGATCTGTGGCATCACCCTGACCCGCCGGGCCAACGGATCAGCCAGTTTCGTCGAGTTAGCTGGATTTCCCTACCATGCCCTCGATACCTACCTGCCCAAGTTGGTGCGCGCCGGACAGCGGGTAGCGATTTGCGAACAACTCGAAGACCCGAAACTTACCAAAAATATCGTCAAACGCGGTATTACCGAATTAGTTACACCGGGCGTATCGATCAACGACAACGTACTCGAACACAGGGAGAACAACTTTCTGGCTTCCGTGCACATTGAAAAAACAATGGCGGGTGTTGCTTTCCTGGACATCTCAACCGGTGAATTCATCACGGCAGAAGGGACTTTCGAACACATCGACAAATTGCTCAACAGCTTCCAGCCCAAAGAGGTACTGTTTCAGAAAGGAAAAGAGAAGCTCTTTGCCGAACTCTTCGGCCCCAAATTTTATACCTACAAATTAGACGACTGGGTCTACACGTTTGATGCTGCCAACGACCGGTTGCTTCGCCATTTCGAGACGGTCAACCTGAAAGGATTTGGGGTCCAGAATCTCGAAATGGGGATTATTGCGGCAGGTGCAGTGCTTTACTACCTGGATAATACCCAGCATAAACAGGTGAGCCATATCACTTCGCTTTCGCGGATCGAAGAGGACCAGTATGTCTGGCTCGACCGGTTCACTATCCGTAACCTCGAACTTTTCCATTCGATCAACGAAGGGGCCAAGACATTGATCCAGGTGATCGACCGTACGATATCTCCCATGGGCGCCAGGTTGCTGAAACGCTGGGTTGCGCTACCACTGAAAGAGGTAGGCAAGATTCGCGAACGTCAGGAAGTAGTTGGAAAGTTTGTGGCCGATCCCGACCTGCGGGAGGAGATTGAAAACCAACTTCACCTGGTAGGGGACCTGGAACGGATTATTTCCAAGGCTTCTACCGGGAGAATTAATCCCCGGGAGATGGTCCAGCTCAAAAACTCCCTGCTGGCTATCGCGAAGATCAGGGAACAGTGCGAAACTACGGAGAACAAAGTCCTGGTAAGATATGCCGAGCAACTGAACCCATGTCGTACGATTTGCGAAAGGATCGAAAAGGAGCTGGTTGCAGATCCGCCGGTTATGCTGGTCAAGGGAAATGCGATTGCCCCCGGTGTCTCTGATGAGTTAGACGAACTGCGGTCGCTGGCTTTTTCGGGCAAAGACTACCTGCGGAAACTTCAAGAGCGTGAGAGTGTACGAACTGGGATCTCATCTTTAAAAGTTTCTTACAACAACGTCTTTGGTTACTATATCGAGGTGCGCAACATGCACAAAGACAAGGTTCCCAACGATTGGATCCGGAAACAGACCCTCGTCAATGCCGAGCGTTACATCACGGAGGAACTAAAAGAATATGAAACCAAAATCCTTGGTGCAGAAGAACGTATTTTATCCCTCGAAACCTCCCTTTTCAATGAACTAATTAACTCATTGACTGAATATTACCAAGCTATTCAGCTCAATGCCAGCCTCACGGCCCGGATCGATTGCCTGCTCTCTTTTGCAACCGTTGCAGTACAAAATAAATACAACAGGCCGGATGTGAACGAAAGTGACCTGCTTGAAATCAAAGGCGGACGCCATCCGGTGATCGAACAGCAACTCCCGGTAGGAGAGGAATATATTGCCAACGACCTGACGCTGGATAACAACGAACAGCAAATTATCATGATTACCGGGCCGAACATGGCAGGAAAATCGGCTTTGCTGCGTCAGACCGCGCTGATCGTGCTGCTGGCCCAGATTGGCTCGTACGTGCCGGCCGAAGCGGCTGGTATCGGGGTGATCGATAAAATATTTACCCGGGTAGGGGCCTCTGATAATATATCTTCGGGCGAATCAACCTTTATGGTCGAGATGACAGAGGCGGCCAGCATCCTGAACAACATCTCCGACCGCAGCTTGATCCTGTTTGACGAACTGGGACGCGGAACCAGTACCTATGATGGCATCTCCATTGCCTGGTCGATCGTCGAATACATCCACGAACACCCGAAGGTGCGGGCTAAAACGCTGTTTGCTACCCATTACCATGAGTTGAACGAGATGGAGAAGTCGTTCGGACGGATCCGTAATTTCAACGTTTCGATCAAAGAGATGGGAAAAAACATCATTTTTTTGCGTAAATTGGTACCGGGAGGCAGCAACCACAGTTTTGGTATCCATGTGGCACAGATGGCCGGGATGCCTAAAAGTGTAGTAGCCCGTGCCGAAGAGATCCTGTCCCAAATGGAGAAAAGCAACCGGAAAGAGTATCCTGTTAAACCGGTTGGCGATCTGGCCCAAAACAGGGAAGGCTACCAGCTCAGCATCTTCCAACTGGACGATCCGGTGCTGAAACAGATCCGCGATGAGATCCGGAACCTGGACATCAACCGGATGTCGCCGCTCGAAGCGCTTAACAAGTTGAACGAAATAAAAAAAATAACAGGAATATGAAAATTTGGAAATGTGAAAATGTGGAAATGATCGCCACTCACAAATGCTGTGTTAATTTTCACATTTTCCAATTTTCACATTTTCACATTTTTGAATAGTGTAATTAACCTTTAAATTTGAGCAATCATGAGTATCGGGAAAGAATTCAAAGAGTTTGCCATGCGCGGCAATGTCGTCGATATGGCAGTAGGTATCATTATTGGAGCTGCTTTTGGCAAGATCATCAGTTCGTTTGTTACGGATGTATTGATGCCTCCACTGGGAATGGTCATCGGAGGGACCGATTTCACTTCTTTCAAAATCATGCTGAGTGAACCGGTCATATCGGGTGGAAAAGTAGTTTCTCCAGGGGCAAGCATCAACTATGGAAATTTCATTCAGGTAACGGTTGATTTTCTGATTATTGCTTTTGCCATCTTCATCATGGTCAAAATGATGAACCGTTTCATGAAAAAGAACGATGTGCCTGTTGCACCTCCTGCACCTCCGGAACCATCCAAAGAGGAGTTGCTGCTGACTGAGATCCGGGATTTGCTGAAAAAGAACTAAACGAATTTGAAAATTGGAAAATGTGGAAATGTGAAAATGTTCGCTTCGCGCAAATGTTGTGTTAATTTCCACATTTTCACATTTCCACATTTTCATATTTTCACATTTCCAAATTATTTCTGTGTCAGGTATTGGTTGTAAATTGAAAATGATTACTTTTGCAGTCCGAAATAGTTCGTGTGGGCTCAAAAAGAGGAGTATTTATCCCGCCTTCCGGACCCAAATATTTAAATTGTAAACATGTACGCAATTGTAGAAATCGCCGGACAGCAGTTCAAGGTGGAAAAATCGAGGAAAGTGTATGTTCACCGTCTTCCGAATGAGGAGGGGGCCGAAGTTACTTTCGACAAAGTATTATTGGTCGACAATGAAGGGGCAATTACCGTCGGAACACCCGTAATTGAAGGCGCAAAAGTAAGTGCAACAGTTCTTTCCCACCTGAAAGGGGAGAAAGTAATCGTGTTCAAAAAGAAACGCCGCAAAGGCTACAAAAAGAAAAACGGTCACCGTCAGTTCTTTTCACAGATCCAAATTTCCGACATAACAGCGTAACCCTCTAAAAACAATTTACCATGGCACATAAAAAAGGGGCGGGTAGTTCGAAGAACGGCCGCGAATCAGAAAGCAAACGTCTTGGAGTGAAAATTTTTGGCGGACAGGCTGCCAAAGCAGGTAACATTCTGGTTCGCCAGCGTGGAACTGTTCACAATCCCGGGGCAAACGTAGGGATAGGAAAAGACCATACACTCTTTGCATTGATAGACGGTACGGTTACTTTCAAAAAGAAGACCAACGCCAAATCATTTGTCAGCGTTGAGCCGTTGAAGGAAGTAACAGAGTAACGCTCAATAAGCTCATAAAATTCTCTCCTGTTTTGTTGCCCCGGCAATGAAACAGGAGTTTTTTTTGTTGTAACTTTGAGTTTTATTTTTACAGGCAAAGTGATAGACGTTTTCAATGCATTATTCAATGGATATTAATTCATTTTCAGTCTTGTGTTCTTCGTGAAGTCCTTCGAGTCCATTGTGGTAAAATATTAATGCTCAACCACAACGGTCACAAAGTAACCCACTAAGGGTCACAAAGAACAGAGTTAAGGAAACTACGTTGATTTGTAATTTATAAATAATAGATATTCATCATGTTAAGCTTAAAATTCATTCAGGAAAATCCCGAATTTGTGATCGAAAGACTGGCTGTAAAACATTTCGATGCGCGTGAGATTGTTCAGCAGGTATTGGCGCTTTATCAAAAACGCAACGAATACCAGATCGAAAGTGAAAGTTGTAAGGCAGAGATGAACCAGTTATCGAAGGAGATCGGTCTTCTATTCAAAGAGGGGAAAACGGAGGAGGCCAACAAAGCCAAAGAAAGAACGGTCGTCCTGAAAGATTTGATCCGTCAGCATGATGAAGACTTTGAATCCATTGATGCCCAAATTGCCTCGTTGCAGGTGTTGATGCCCAATCTGCCGTCAGAGCTGGTTCCCGAAGGAAGGACGA
>JAMDDG010000158.1 GCA_023488865.1 Bacteroidota bacterium
CAGGGACAGGCCGGAGGCGCGTGCAGCCAGTTTGCCTGCTTCCACGTCAAGCGCCTCCCCTACTTTGCCCTGGATCAGGCTTCCATCCAAACGGGCGGAAACGTGTCCGGAAAGATAGGCAAGGTTGCCAACAATTACCAACGGGCGGTACAACCCTTTGGGGGCAGAAACGGGAGGTAATTGCAGGTTCAATTCTTTAATTCTGACGTCATAATCCATAGTAATTATGTTTTTTGTTATGTAACATTCTACTGAAATTTCACACAGAGTTTTTAGTTTAAACAAGTTTCAGGTTTTAGACGTTAAGATCCGTAAGTGCTGAAAGAGACGCTTTAATCCCGGGAGTTGAATTCACCCCCTCGCCCATTCTCCTGTTCTCCCCCTCTTTCTTCGTAGTTTCCCGTGCAACTCTGTGCAATATTTTTCACCCACCAAAGTTAAGAAAGCCTGAGATTAAACCAGAAATAGTAGCTATTTTTGTAAGATAAGTTGAGCGACCAATTAAATTAAAAAATTTACCAAACTATTGTTATACACTTATAACCAAAATTCCGAAAACTAAACACGCAAGTTTATGAAGAAAGTTATCCTTATCACGGGCATCTCCTCCGGTTTCGGGAAAGAAACGGCCTCGCTGTTAGCAAAAGAAGGCAATACCGTTTATGGAACGGTACGAAAAGAAACCGTATCCGATCCACAGGTGAATGTTTTGCAGATGGACCTAACAGACAGCAAATCAATTTCCTCAGCGGTTGAAACGGTCCTGGGAAATGAGGGAAGAATTGATGTACTGATCAACAACGCGGGCATGCATACCGGGGGTCCGATTGAGACCCTGCCCATTGAAACCATCCGGCTTCAAATGGACACCAATTTTCTGGGATTGGTACAGCTCACCCAGGCCGTATTACCAGCGATGCGTAAACAAGGGGGTGGTACGATCATCAATTTTAGTTCCATCGGCGGATTAATGGGCCTTCCCTACCAGGGCATTTATTCGGCCGGAAAATTTGCCATCGAAGGATTCAGCGAAGCGCTTCGGATGGAGGTAAAAGAGTTCAATATCAAAGTGGTAGTTATTAATCCCGGCGATTTCCATACCCATAATTCGGCCAACCGCAGGGGATTTCTTGCACCTACCGGGGAAGGTGATCCATACCAATCCCAGTTTGCCAAAACGCTCGCGATCATCGAAAACGACGAATCCAAAGGGTGGAAACCCGAAATCCTGGCGAAAAAGCTGGTAAAGGTAGTCGCGTGCAAAAATCCCAAACACCGCTACATCATTGCCTCTTTTGAACAAAAACTGGCCGTTGTCATCAAGTATATCTTACCAGGAAAGCTCTTCAGCAAAATTCTCAGCGACCATTATGGAATCAAGTAATTTCGCACAAAAGCCTTTATTCAAATAAATTTTTAATCGTTTGCATTGCCAGAAACATCTTCCCACTGTCTGGCAACTTAATGAAGCCATATTTTGTATAAAAATTTTCTGCATCCTTATCCAACGGATCAACAACTACAGCGAAAGAGCCTATGGTTTTAGAAATTTCGTAGCTCTTATGCAATGCGTCTATCAATAATAATTTGCCACATCCTCTTCCTTGAAATCTTCTGTCGATAGCCAATCTACCGAGCAATATTGTGGGTATCGAAGAATAGGACCTTGGAAGTTTTTTCTGTAATTCGAAAGGGATTAAACTTAATGGTATACTATTGTTAGCTAACGTGTAATAACCCTGAATAATTCCTGTTTCATCATCTTCCATCACAAAGCAGGCAGACAACTTTCTCTTTACATCCTGACCAGCCTGATGATGCAAATAATTATCAAGAATCTCCTTTCCACAAAAGAAATCACTTTTCCTTTGTCTCGAGTCAAGGACTTTTGTTAATTGTCTCATTTAGGAGATAGCGATTTGTAATCCTCAGCAGCCAAAAGCAAATCGCTGTTAGGGCTATTGGGGTTCAAAATTGCATCAAAAAATATTTCACTATCTTTCATTGAAGCAATAATTTTTTCCCTTTCTTCAATAATTTCTTTAGCTCTGTTTTGAACAGTTAATATCACAAAATCCGTAAGATTTCGATAGCCACCAAGTTGCGCAGCTCTCTCAAAAAAAAGCTTTTGTTCTTTTGATAGCCTTGTGTCAAACCTTGTCTTTTCCTGTTTTAAGGTTGTCATATTGATTTATTTTATGCAAATGTACGGCAAATATCCGTACAATACAAATTTTGTTGCGCAAATTTTAGTTTCCGAGTGCAATTAAGTAATAAGATCTATTTATTGTCGTATTCGCCAATTCAAAAACCTTGATTTTACAGGGAGGAGCGAATATAGAAATACAACATTATTTCAATTTTTGTACTTAAATCTCTATCAACTTATTTAATACATCATAGATTTTCACGTCAATAATTGACCGTATTTTTTTCGTGCTGATTTCAGGAATTGTTTGTGTTATTATCTGATATTGAGGCAGATACAGTCCGCACGAATTTGCAATTGAGTATTATTATACGGTATATTAATATTTTCTATTTGCAATCATTTCAATATATTTTAAAAGATAGCTTTTTTTGAAATGTTATAAACAACTATTATTCAAATTGTTGATAAGTTTATAGTATTTTGTTTTATTATTTAGTGATTATGTATTATATTTATCACGGTAATAATAAACAGTACTATGGAACCA
>JAMDDG010000438.1 GCA_023488865.1 Bacteroidota bacterium
TGTCGCCGATATCCGGTACTTTGTCCCGGTAGGGCTCCCATTGTGTGACCGAAAGTTGATCGGGGCCAATTTGGGGATTTAGCAATATTTTGCACCCGATCCAGTAAAGGCTTTCGAGTGTTCGGACGGAGGTAGTTCCAACCGCAATCACTTTCCCCGGATGGGCGATCATTTTGTCGATCATTGACTTGCTTACCGAAAAATGTTCGGTATGCATCCGGTGCTCCCCTATCGTCTCGCTCTTAACAGGCTGGAAAGTCCCTGCGCCTACATGTAGCGTCAGCTCTTCGTAGGCGATATCCCGGTAGGCAAGCTCCTTTAATAACCTTTCGGTGAAGTGCAATCCGGCAGTTGGGGCCGCCACCGAACCTTTGATCCTGGAATAAACAGTTTGATAAACGGTCAGATCGATCTCCTCCGACTCGCGGTGCAGGTAAGGTGGGATTGGGATATTTCCGGCAGCTTCCAGAATCTCTGAGAAGGTAAATCGGGGATCGTCCCAGCTAAAATTGATCTCCACTCCGCCTTCCAACTCACCTATCATTTCAGCGCTCAACGCCACGGTCTCCCTTCGGCTTCGCTCAGGGACCGATTCGCTATTGGACCAGACGTTTTGTACAGAGAGGTTGCGTTCAGAGACGTTGCACGCAACGTCTCTACCTTCCGTCCCTTTCATCTTTCCGTCTCTCCGTCCCTCCGTCTCTCCGTCCCTCCATCCTTTCGTCTCTCCGTCTCCCCTTCGCCCCCTCTCCCCTTCGCCCCCTCTTTCCTCACTCCCCATCCCAACCAGCATCTCCAAACGCTCCCCTTTCCACCTTTTCAGGTTGCCCACCATACATTTCCAGCGGCAGGAGGTCGTTTGGGCAAAGGATAGGACATAGTCGTGCGGGGAAGTTGGCTCCAGACAGAATATCTCAATTTTGGCGCCTGTTGATTTGGTGAATTTGAGCCGTGCATGGATCACCCGGGTATTGTTGAACACCAGCATCGAACCTTCAGGCAGCAATCCGGGTAGATCAGAAAACCGATGATCAGCTATTTCATTTTTCTTCCACACTAATAATTTCGACTGGTCGCGCTCGGGCAAAGGATATTTGGCTACCGAAGAATCCGGAAGATCGTAATTGAATTCAAGAATTGAAAGGGAATTTCTCATTTATCTTTTACCCCGGCACACATGGGTGTGCCGGCGCAAAGATAAAAAAAACGCAGACCTGTAAGCCGGGTTCTGTTTTGCATTCTGTCATTGATCTGGGACGGATGTCGCCATCCGCCTCGTGCAGCCTACCCCCTGTAAGGATGGTCCCGTGGAACCGTTCAGGAGCGGGCAGCCCCCTTCCTTTCGGACTTACAGTATATTTGGCCTTACAACCCATGAGGTGTACGGCTGCCTGTGTTGCCACAAGCCCCGGTGGGCTCTTACCCCGCCTTTTCACCCTTGTTCCGACCTAAGGCCGGGACGGTCATTCTCTGTTACACGACTGCAAGCTTTCGCCCGCCTTCCCGTTAGGAAACATGGCGCCCTGTGTTGCCCGGACTTTCCTCCCCTTTTTCAAGAAGCGACAGAACGGTCTGCGCGGGGCAAAGATAGGAGTTTTGTGAGACAATTATTCAAGGAAGGGGAGACAGGGAGAGGGGGAGAGAGGGCGAGTGGTTTTTTTGGATTATTCGTGAAAATAATGTATATTTATTAGTAGGCATTTACTACAAACAATCTTATTATGAGACTAAAATCACATAAAGATTTAATTGTCTTTAAAAGTGCAATTAAATTGGCCATACGAATACATCAATTGTCAAAGAATTTTCCAAATGAAGAAAAGTACTCATTAACAGACCAGATAAGAAGAAGTTCCAGATCTGTTGCTGCCAATATTGCTGAGGCTTTTAGAAAGAGGAGATATCCAAAATCATTTATTTCTAAATTATCTGACAGTGAAGGTGAAGCAGCAGAAACACAAGTATGGCTATATTTTATTGAGACTTTTGAATATTTGGATTCATCTGTAACCGAGGACATTGATGCTCAGTATGAACATCTTCTCGCACAATTGGTAACAATGATTCAGAGTCCCGAGAAATGGTCCATGTAACCACTCGCCCCCTCTCCCCTTCGCCCACTCACCCCCTCCTTCTCCCCTTCTCATAAAAAAAGGCGCTGATCTCCCAGCGCCTTTTTCGTTATAAAATAGAACAGAAGTTATTCTACAACAACATTCCAGTTTGATGCATTCATCCGTTGGTAAGAGCGGTACCTCCATTTGGCATTCTCTTCAGAAGCTTTGAAAAGTTCGTCGGCCTCTTTCGGGAAAGATTTCTTCAGGGCGGTATAGCGTACTTCTCCGTTCAGATAATCCTGGAACTTACTCCAGTCAGGCTCTTTTGAATCGAGCTGGAATGGATTTTTCCCTTCGTCTTCCAATTGCGGATTGTAGCGGTACAGATGCCAGTAGCCACATTCAACGGCTCTTTTCTCCTCTTCCTGGGTAAGTCCCATGGAGCGCAAACCGTGGGCAATACAAGGTGCATAAGCAATAATCAGGGATGGGCCCGGATATGCTTCCGCCTCGCGGATGGTTTTCAGGTACTGGGCCTGATTGGCGCCCATGGCAACCTGAGCAACATAAACATAGCCATAGCTCATCGCGATCACGCCCAGGTCTTTCTTGCGGACGCGTTTACCGGCTGCGGCAAATTTAGCTACAGCGCCAATTGGGGTAGATTTGGATGCTTGTCCGCCGGTATTTGAATACACTTCGGTATCCAATACCAGGATATTGACATTCTGTCCGGCTGCCAGCACGTGGTCCAAACCACCGTAACCAATATCGTAAGCCCAACCGTCGCCCCCGAAGATCCAGACTGATTTCTTGATCATATACTGCTTCAGGGAAACAAGCTCCATGGCATATTTTTCGTTTTTACCGGTGATCGCTGCCAAGACTTTCGCGGTAGCCGCTTCAGAACCGGCAGTATCTTCCCTGTTTTCGAGCCATTCGTTGAAGGCTTCTGTTTCGGCAGCGCTCACGCCTGCTTCCATTGCAGATTTCATGATGTCGGCAATACGGTCGCGGCTAAAGGTAATTCCTTGCGCCATTCCAAAGCCATACTCGGCATTGTCTTCGAAGAGTGAATTGGCCCAGGCTGGTCCGTTTCCGCTCTCTTTGTTGAAGGTATAAGAGGTAGCCGGAGCGGACCCCCCGTAAATGGAAGAACATCCCGTTGCGTTGGCCACCATCATCCTTTCCCCAAAGAGTTGGGTGATCAGTTTGATATAAGGTGTTTCGCCGCATCCGGCACAGGCGCCGGAGAACTCGAAGAGGGGTTGTGCGAACTGTGAATTTTTAATGTTCTTGTCTTTTTCGACCAGCTTATCTTTGTAAGTGACGTACTTATCAATCGCGGTCCAGCGGGCTACCTGCTCTAATTGAGATTCTAACGGTTTCATCACCAGCGCTTTCTCTTTCGACGGACAAACATCGGCACAGTTGCCGCAACCGGTACAGTCGTAAGGAGAAACCTGAATGCGGAACTTCAATCCGTCGAACTGCTTGCCGTTGGCTTTAACGCCGGTGGTCCCTTCGGGCAGTTTGGCCATCTCTTCTTCACTGATCAGGAACGGACGTATAGCAGCGTGGGGGCAGACATACGAACATTGGTTGCACTGGATACAGTTGTCTTCGAACCACTCGGGTACGTCAACGGCAATACCCCGTTTTTCGAAAGCGGTTGTTCCGGCCGGTAAAGTTCCGTCTTCGATCCCTTTGAAAATGGAGACCGGAAGGTCATCTCCTTTTTGTGCATTGATCACATCGACAGCCTTGCGGATAAACTCCGGACGGTCCATATCTACTTCTTCAGCCTCAACGGCAAGTTGGGCCCACTCTTTAGGAACTTCCACCTTAACAACGTTGTTTCCTCCGGCATCCACTGCAGCGAAATTCATGTTGACGATCTGCTCGCCTTTTCTGCCATAAGATTTCACAATCGCCTTTTTCATCTGCTCTACGGCCAATTCGAAAGGAATGACGTTGGTAATTTTGAAGAAAGCGGCCTGCATGATGGTGTTGGTGCGGTTGCCCAATCCCAGGTCTACGGCTAATTTCGTGCCGTTGATGGTATAAAATTTGATCTCGTTCTCAGCCAGAAATTTTTTCATGGAGTTGGGAAGGCGTTTTTTTACCTCTTCCTCTTCCCAGATAGTATTCAACAGGAACGATCCGCCTTTTTTCAATCCTTTCAATACATCATAGAGATGGATGTAAGCCTGGACATGGCAGGCCACGAAGTCGGGAGTCGTAATCAAATAGGTAGAGCGGATCGGACTGTCGCCGAAACGCAGGTGGGAAGCGGTAAAGCCCCCCGATTTCTTGGAGTCGTAGGCAAAATAGGCCTGACAATATTTATCGGTAGCCGAACCAATAATCTTGATCGAGTTTTTGTTGGCGCCAACCGTACCGTCAGATCCCAATCCATAAAATTTGGCTTCGTAGATATCATCGGCCGAGACTTTAATTTCAGGTAGCATTGGCAACGAAGTGAAGGTCACATCGTCCACAATACCGATGGTGAATTTGCCTTTCGGCTCTTTCATCTCCATGTTTTTGTAAACCGCGATGATCTGGGAAGGAGTTACATCTTTGGATCCCAATCCATAACGGCCACCTACGATGACCGGGCAATTTTCTTTGCCGTAGAAAGCGTCGCGGACATCTAAGTAAAGCGGTTCGCCATTGGCCCCCGGCTCTTTGGTACGGTCGAGTACTGTGATCTTCTTCACGGTAGATGGCACTACATTAAAGAAATATTTGACCACAAACGGACGATAGAGGTGAACGCTCACCAAACCATATTTTTTGCCCTGTGCATTCAGGTAATCAATCGTTTCGCGGATCGTCTCGGTTACAGAACCCATGGCCACGACAACGTTTTCAGCATCTTTGGCCCCATAGTAAGTAAATGGGTGGTATTCCCTGCCGGTGATTTTGGTAATCTCCTGCATGTACCCTTCTACCACATCCGGTACGGCGTCATAGAAGGGGTTGCAAGCCTCTTTGGCCTGGAAGAAGATATCAGGGTTCTGGGCTGTACCCCTGGTGAAGGGGTGCTCAGGGTTCAAAGCGCGGTCGCGGAATGCCTGAAGCGCATCCTGGTCAATGAGGGCGGCAAGCTTATCCTGATCTACCTGTTCGATCTTCTGGATCTCGTGCGATGTACGGAAACCATCGAAGAAATTAACGAAGGGCACCCGGGTTTTGAGGGTTGCCAGGTGGGCCACCCCGCTTAGGTCCATCGTTTCCTGGACCGATCCCGAAGCTAACATGGCGAAACCAGTCTGGCGACAGGCATAGACGTCGCTATGGTCGCCAAAGATGGAGAGGGCGTGTCCTGCCAGGGCACGTGCACTTACGTGGAAAACGCAGGGCAAAAGTTCGCCTGCAATCTTGTACATGTTAGGGATCATCAGCAAAAGACCCTGAGATGCTGTATAAGTAGTAGTCAGCGCACCCGACTGCAGCGATCCGTGCACAGCGCCGGCTGCACCGCCTTCACTCTGCATCTCTGTGATGCGCATCTTCTGTCCGAATATATTTTTACGGCCATTGGCCGACCATTCATCCACGACCTCAGCCATCGTGGAAGATGGGGTAATAGGATAAATACAGGCCACTTCGCTAAACATGTAGCTAATGTAAGAAGCCGCGTAGTTACCATCGCAAGTGATAAACTTTTTCTCTTTTGTCATTTTTTTTGCATTAATGATGAATCTATATTTTAAACATTTCAACTTTTATAAATCAAGTGCCTTTTCTTAATTCATTGCCGTCTGCTTTAGCTGATGGTCGAGGTTTTATAAATCTTCAGGGCTTTAGCCGAAACCTCCAAAAATTTGGCTAAAGCCGGTTTTGTATTTATCATTCTGATCCGTCAGCTAAAGCAGACGGCAATGAACCCTTCGACTTCGCTCAAAGACCAGACGTTGCATGCAACTTCTCTACCTTCCGCTCCTTCCATCGTCCCCTTCGTCCCAGTCATCCCAGTCGTCCCAGTCATCCCCTTCGTCCCCTTCCTAATAAAGGAACCCAAACAACCATAGCGGAATCGTGTTCCCCTCGCCCGTTTCTATCATATCGGCTGCCGCGAAGCAATTTTCCCCTTCAGTTTGCGTATATTTTCCGCCTACCACGAATTCATATTGACCATCTACCTTGAAATCCAGCAATTTTGCCGATTTCACACTATGCTGGTACCCAACCTGATTGTAGAAGAAAGTAGTACGCTGGTTCCGGTTGTTGATATTATCGGGGGCAATGATATGTAAAAGATTGGTATTCTGAAGGTAAACCACTTCCGGCTTTTGTAGTTGGCCATTGGTCCCGTTTTCAAAAAGCAGGTTGATCAACCGGGCATTTTTGAGGTAACGCAGGTAGTTTAATACCGTCGCACGGGATGTCTCAATTTCAGCGCTTAATTTGCTCACATTGGGAGAAAAAGGCACCTGTGCACCAATAAGTTGCAACAATTTGCGCAGTTTCGGCAAATATTTCAGCTCGATCTGGTTCAAATAGGTAACATCAATTTCCAGGGCCAGATTGACATGCCTCAACAGGCTCTCACCGTAGAACTCCGGATTTTTGATAAAATAGGGATAATACCCGCTTTTCAGGTATTCGGGGAAGTATGCCAATGGTCGCACATTCTGAATAATATCGGGAACAATCTCTTTGTGCCTTACCAGGATGTCGTCCAGCGAAATTATCTCAAAATTACTACCTGAGCGGTAGTTCAGGAATTCCCGGAAGGAGAGCCCTTCGAGGTGGTAGATTTTGGCAATATCTTTCAGATTGTCGTTGCCCTCGAAGATTCTCAATACCGGGGAGCTACTGAAAATCAACTGCAAACCGGGCAGTTCGTCGTAACACTGGCGCAACTCGTTCGACCAGTCGGGATATTTGTGGATTTGATCGAGTACCAGCACTTTTCCCCCTCTTTTGTAAAATTCGTCTGCAAAAGAGAAGATCCTTCTTTTGGAAAAGTAAAAATCGTTGAGGTTCACATAAAGGCAATCGCGTGAATCGCCATATTTTTCCCGGATAAAGTTGAGCAAAAAAGTGGTCTTTCCTACCCCACGAAACCCTTTGATGCCGATTACCCTTGCGTTCCAGTCAATCTCATGATAGAGCCCTCTGACAATTTTTACACCGCCGGCATTGACCAAAAGTTTATGCGCTTCGAAAAAATATTCCACTTAGAAATTGAATAGGCAACAAAAATAAGCAGAATTTAAGCAATAATGTAATCTCTGAATAACATTTTTAGCAAACGAATGCTATTTATACCTATTAAAAATAAAGTGCCTAAAGTCCGGAGTTCCTCCAACTTTAGGCACTTTAGCGCACTTTAGTGTACTTTAGTGTACTTTAGGCACTTCTCAGTTGCTATTCATCGAAATAATAAATTCTTCGTTCGAATTTGTTTTAGACAAACGGTCACGGACAAATTCCATAGCCTCCACAGAATTCATGCCATTGAGGAAATTACGTAGAACCCATATCTTGTCGAGCATCGCCTTTTCGAGCAACAGGTCTTCGCGTCGTGTGCTGGAGGCCAGGATATCGACAGAGGGGAATACGCGGCGGTTCGACAGTTTACGGTCGAGCTGAAGCTCCATGTTACCGGTCCCTTTAAACTCTTCGAAGATAACGTCGTCCATTTTCGAACCGGTATCGGTCAGCGCTGTGGCTAAAATAGTAAGAGAACCGCCCTCTTCGATGTTACGGGCTGCACCGAAGAAACGTTTGGGTTTGTGCAATGCATTGGCATCTACACCTCCGGAAAGGACTTTCCCGGAAGCGGGTGCAACCGTATTGTAGGCGCGTGCCAAACGGGTGATTGAATCAAGCAGGATCACTACATCGTGGCCACACTCTACCAACCTTTTGGCCTTTTCGAGTACCATGTTGGCGATGCGCACATGGCGCTCTGCCGGTTCGTCGAAAGTAGAGGAGATCACCTCGGCATTGACACTGCGGGCCATGTCGGTTACCTCTTCCGGACGTTCGTCGATCAACAGGATGATCATGTAAACCTCCGGGTGATTGGCCGCAATTGCATTGGCAATATCTTTCAGCAACATCGTCTTACCGGTTTTTGGCTGGGCCACGATCAATCCGCGCTGGCCTTTCCCGATAGGGGCAAACATATCGACTACCCTGGAAGATATACTGCTTGCTTTTCCGGCTATGTTGAATTTCTCGTCAGGGAAAAGCGGTGTCAGATGTTCGAACGGCACCCGGTCGCGAATGTACTCCGGACTGCGCCCGTTTATTTCGACCACTTTGACCAAAGGAAAATATTTCTCCCCTTCTTTCGGCGGACGGATAATGCCGTGTACCGTATCCCCCGTCTTCAAGCCAAAAAGCTTGATTTGCGACTGTGACACATAGATATCGTCAGGCGAAGTAAGGTAGTTGTAATCTGATGAACGCAGGAAACCATAACCTTCCTGCATGATCTCCAGAACCCCTGTCTGGTTGATCACTCCTTCAAAATCGTATGATTTTTCTGCTTCTTTGGGTTCCGGTTGCTTGGGTTGGGCCTGTTGCTGGCCATTCCCGTTTTTTGGTTGAAAAGATTGATTGGGCTGATTCGGGGAGAACTCTTTTTTCTGGAAGTTCTTGATGATAGGCGGTCTTTTCTCTTCAGCACGTAACTCTCCGGCGTCCGGTTCATTTTTTGCAACAACTGCCTCTGCCGGCACCTCCGTAACTTCAGTTACCGGAACCGAGCTGACTGAAAGAATGGCCGATTCGCTCCGCAGCACACGGGGCCTGCGTTCCTTTTGACCTATGTGCTCTTTGCGTACCTTATCCGTTTTGGTATTAAATGGTTTAACTTTAGGTAATAGCTCGTTTTGCTCCTCATTCGCCTGAGGGGAAATAAGCTCGTTTTCAATGACAGGGACTGTGCGATCCTGTTCATTTTCAGTAGCAGCAGCAGGCTCGTTAACCTGTAAATCGCCATTTTTCTTAAAGATACGAAGTACTTTTTTTCCCGAAGGTGGTTTAACCTCGACCTTCACTTTGGGAATTTTAGGGGTGGCTTTTTCTGATTGGGGCGCCTTTTTCTCCGGCGTTTTAATTACAGAATCCCTGATAGCTTGCGTATCAAGAATCGTGTATATCAGATCTTGCTTTTTAAATGACTCTACGCGCTTAATGTTTAATTCTTTACCTATCTCGCGCAATTCAGGCAATAGTTTCTTGCTCAGTTCCAGGATGTCGTACATGATTTTTTTGATTTGTAACCAAAAACGGATGTTGCAACGTGCAACAAAACGTTTGAAATTTTAATTCTATAATAAAAAGACTTAGGAAGAAATAACAGGGATACTTTGAAGATTATGTGTCAGATTGCTAATCTAAATCTACTGCAAATTTAGTCATTAGATTTTAATTCACAAAAAATGTGACCATTTAAAATTAATTTTCCAAAGAAATGAGGATGAAAAGCTAAGAAAACGATGAGTAAAAATTAATTTTCCGGGTAAATTTTAATGAAAATTGTCGCCTTTTGATAAAAATTTGTTTAAAAAAAGAAGTTTTTGCCCCGGTTTATGGTTCCATTTTTTAAATTTTCTTAAAACATCAAAAAAATTCATAAAACATAAATATTTGCCTTTTTTGTTGATTCACAACAGAACGATGGACTTTTGGTTAACTAAATATTTTTTTTGTGGATTTATTAAGCCCGTTTAATTGATGTAATAAGTGAATATAATTGAACATTGGGTGAAAAAAACATCATTAATATTTCTGGTTTTCCTTTTTTTTAGGTAATATTGTTGTAATCTCAATTGTCAAAGTTGTCAGTTTTTAAACTGTAAAAGGTGTTTCATTTTCATTGCCGGAGCGGATCAAAAAAGAAAAGTTATGAGACAGCTCAGGGTTATTAAACAGATTACCAACAGGGAGGCCCACTCCCTGGACAAATATCTTCTGGAAATCGGTAAGATACAATTGCTTAGCAGTGATGAAGAGATCTATTTGTCACAACAGATTAAAGCCGGTAGCCACGAGGCTTTAGACACGCTGGTTAAATCTAACCTTCGATTTGTGATTTCAGTTGCCAAACAATATCAGAACCAAGGTCTTCCTCTCTCCGATCTGATCGATGAGGGAAATCTCGGTTTAATAAAAGCAGCCAAACGATTTGATGCTACCAAAGGATTTAAATTTATATCTTATGCGGTTTGGTGGATCCGGCAGGCAATTTTGCAAGCCCTGGCTGAACAGGCGCGAATAATAAAATTACCACAAAACAAAGTAGATATCATCAATAAAATCAACCGGACTTTCACGAGACTGGAACAGGAGTTTCAGCGGGAACCCACTGTAGATGAGATTGCAGACATCCTTGAGATGAATACCTTTCTGGTAGATCAATCGCTGAATTCCAGCGCTTTTCACTTCTCCCTTGATGCCCCTCTTTATGATGATGAAGAAAACGAAAACAGTCAATATGATTTATATTCCAATGAATTTTCACCCAGTCCTGACAATGACTTGTTGGAAACATCCCTTAAAATTGAGATTGAACGACTGTTGTGTAAACTGGATACCCGCGAAGCAGATATCCTCTCTTCTATTTACGGATTAAACGGTAAGCAAGCATTAGCTCTTGATGACATTGGCAGAACATTTGGCTTAACCCGGGAACGGGTGAGACAGATAAGGGACAATAGCATCAGAAAATTAAAGAACATCCCATTTCTAACAATTTTAAAACCTTTCCTGGGCTAAAATCTAAACTAAAATAGGGTATATTTGTTTCAAAATAATATACCCTGTTGTGAAGCGAATGATTGCACCCTCATTATTAGCAGCCGATTTTACAAGGCTTGGAGAAGAAATACAAATGGTCAACCGGAGCGCGGCCGACTGGATCCACTGTGATGTAATGGATGGGCATTTTGTCCCAAACATCTCAATCGGAATTCCTGTGATTGAACAAATCAAAAAAATTGCCGAAAAACCGCTGGATGTCCATCTGATGATCTCCGATCCCGACCGGTACCTCGAACGCTTTAAAGAGGCTGGTGCGGATATCCTTACCGTTCATTATGAAACATGCCCCCACCTTAACCGGACGGTCGGTGCGATTCGTGAACTGGGAATGAGAGCCGGTGTAGCCATCAATCCGCATACCCCTGTACAAATGCTTTTGGACATCATCCACGATCTGGACCTGATCCTGCTGATGACCGTTAATCCGGGCTTTGGCGGACAGAAATTCATTCAGGGTAGTTACAAAAGATTGGTCACGCTGCGTCAAATGGTAAACACCCTCTCGCCCAATGTCCTGATAGAGGTCGATGGTGGGGTTAACCTGGAAACCGGCAAACAACTTTTTATGGCCGGAGCCGATGTGCTGGTGGCAGGAAACTACATCTTTACCTCGTCTGATCCGGTAGGTGCGATTGAGGCACTGAAGAACTGCTGAATATTGTACAGCATCTTTCATTGCCGTCTGCTTTAGCTGACGGGCCTTTGCAATGAGCGATGAAATGGCTTTAGCCAAACTATTTGTATTTGGCTTAAGCCCCTTCCCTTCCTAATCTATTATCCGTCAGCTAAAGCAGACGGCAATGAAAAAAGAACAAATATTCAAACTTTTTAAACTCATCTTCACCCTTCGACAAGAAATCTAAAATCCAAAATAGAAAATCCAAAATTTGTTGTATATTTGCATCCCCATTGGGGCTGACCGGTTTTGACAGCGGGCAGAAGAGGTATGTAAGCATGCCGGGCATTGAGTTTTGGCCCGTAAATCTTAAGGCTCAAACAATTAGTTGGCGCAGATAACTACGCTCTTGCCGCTTGATCGACGTAACGTTGATTAGCTAATCCGGTATTAGATACTGGAGCGGGACATCTCCCGGGTGCCAAGTCCTGAAGCGGCCCGGTTCGGAGGTGCAGATAAATCGGGAATAACCAGGGGATTACTCCGCTTCCCTGATGAAATAACAGGAGTTAAGATGACTGTCGGTGGCCCTGAGCCAGCAGTCGTTCGAAAATCAAATCAAGGCTAAGCATGGAGAAAGCGTATTGCTTCCTCGTTTGGACAGGGGTTCGATTCCCCTCAGCTCCACAAAACAAAAAAAGTACCTGAATCCAATCAGGTACTTTTTTTGTTTATTCCATCTTCATGCGGATCATTTTTTCGCCGGCAAAAAAACCACATCCACTAAATCAGCCGTTTTAAAGAAACCGGCAGCAAATTTTTTCACTTCTTCCCTTGTTACACCCCCAAGGATCTTCTCAAAATTCTCAGGGGCATCGGGATTGATCTTGTTCTGATAATAATCAGCTAACGTGTTCATCCAGTAGCTGTTGTGAAGCTTAGCCTGCTCACGGTCCTTCATCAGGTTTTTCACCACTTTATCCAGGTCCTCCGCTGTTGGGCCATTGGCGACAATCTTGTCGATTTCGCTGTAAAGAATCGATTTAAGATGGGCTGAACGTTCCGGATCAGCATCAAACATCATTTCCAGGCTCTTCTCTTCTTTGGGATAATGGACATTGCTTTCCATTACACTTACCCCATAAGTGCCACCCTCTTTCTCGCGGATCTCTTCAGTGTACCGCAACCTAAGTACCCCGCTTAAGATATCCAGCATCAGATTGGTCCTGGGATTATAGGTGTCTATCTTTTTGTAATAAACGACCACCGTTGCTTTATTAACTTGCATTGGAATCGGAATTTCGAGGACGGTTTTGCCTTTCGGTTCAAGGATATTATTGTCTTTCCAGTTCTCGGTCCGTGGCAGGTCAGTCAGCGAACCAATGTATTTTTCTACCAACGGTTTCACTTTGGCCTCTTCAATATTCCCAACAATAAAAAAGGTAAAATCCCCGGCATCCTCAATCCGGTCACGGTAGATTTTCTCCATTTGATCCAGTGAAATCTCTTCAACCATAGCCGGGGTGAGCAGTTTCGTTCTTTTGTTGTGAGAAGTTAAGATCATCGAAAGTGAGTCGCCAATCACTTTTTGAGGGTTATTGGACAGATTGGCAACCATAGCTGCATAGCGGCTTTTCATAGCCTGAAACGCCTCTTTGTCAAACCGTGGTTGCTCAAACTGCAGATAAAGCAATTGCATCAGTGTTTCAAAATCTTTCGGGGCAGCTGACCCTGAAACAGATTCATTCAGTTTTGAAAGGCCAATCCCCAGACCAACGTTCTTACCCGTCAGCATCTTCTTTAGGGTAGTTGCATCAAAATTACCGACCCCAAACATACCGACGAACTGGGGAAGCATCATCGCTGAGGCCAATTCATTGACCGGCAACAAAGAACTTCCGCCCGGACTGATACCTCGTAAGAGGACGTTGTCTTTTTCATAATCAGCCAAACGATAAATGACTTTGGCATGATTGGCCAGTGTCCATTCAACTGCTTTGAATTGAGGTAACGGGGTAGTCTTAATGATCGGGGAACCTTTTAATGGCTTATCTATCAAACTGGAAGCCACTTTGGTATCTTCGTAAGGTTTGATATCTGAATTTTCCACTTCTTTCAATATGGCCAAAGTTTCAGGTTCTGTCAGCAATTTCACCTTTTCTTTGTCAGGACCCATTACAATGATCACCCTGTTTTCAGGAACAATCCATTGTTTAGCTTTGGCTGAAAGTTCTTCTACCGTGGCAGTGGGCAGAAACTTCTGCACTTCCATCCAGTCGAAATCGATGGAAGTGAGTGGTTCATTGCTCAAAAAGTTGGCCTTGATGTCGTTGACGTAGGAATCGTTGCGGATCTTGTCCCGTTGTTTCCAACGACTTTCGATTTGGGTCAGCATGTTGCTTTTGGCCCGTTCAACTTCTCCGGGTGTAAACCCATAACGTAAAACACGTTGTGCTTCCGTATAAATAGCCCTCAATGCAACATCTTCCTGATCGGGTTTAGCGGTTGCCGAGATCGCCATCACATTGTATCCTCTCACAAATCCACCGAAACCAATGCTACCGCTTACAAAAGGAGGAACCCCTTTTTGAAGCAATTCAGAGATGCGTTCGCTCATCATCGAGTTAAACAGCTCATTCACATATTGATCACGGTAGTAGGCCATGTCTTTTGCCTCTGGTTTTGTTGCCGGATGTTTGATGTAAATGCTAACTGAATACTGTGACGATTCTTTATCTTTTACCAAAACATAACGGGTCTCTTTGTGGAATGGAACCTCGTACTCAATTCGTGGCAAGGGATTCTTAACCGCAGGTATCGAAGAGAATTGGGCCTTGATGGTTTTTTCAACGGTATCTACGTTGATGTCTCCTACAATAGCAATGGCCTGAAGATCGGTACGGTACCAGTCGTGGTAAAATT
>JAMDDG010000328.1 GCA_023488865.1 Bacteroidota bacterium
ATAGCAACCTGTTTAATATTGGATGCTATTTACAATTTCAAATCAACACGTTTATTTCTTTAATACATTTTTCTCATAATAAGAATATTACAGCGATATCTTAAAACTTTAAATGGACACTAATGAAAATTCCTATTTATTTTCCTACTGATAATGAAGAAAAGCCGTTTGTAGAAATTGTTGATAAAATAATTGAAGCAAAAAGTAAAGACCCACAAGCCGACACCATCGATCTTGAAAAAGAAATAGATGAAATGGTTTACAAACTGTATGAGCTTACTTATGAGGAAGTAAAGGTGGTTGACCCGGATTTTTTGTTAACCGAGGAGGAGTATAATCAAATCAGGATTTAATAGGAATTAAAGTTTTACAAGGGGACAAATTGTCACTACAAGAAAAATGGATATGGAAAATCAATCGGAAATATTGTTTTATACAGCCGATGATGGCAAAACGAAACTTCAGGTAAGGCTGGAGGATGATACGGTTTGGTTGACCCAAGAGCAGATGTCGGAGTTATTCCAGAAAGATCGGACAGTTGTTACCAAACATATTGCCAATGTTTTTAACGAAAGTGAGTTAAATGAAGAAAGCAATGTGCAAAAAATGCACATTGCTAATTCTGATAAACCGGTAAAATATTATAACCTCGATGTCATAATTTCTGTTGGCTACAGAGTTAAATCAGCAAGAGGCACTCAATTCCGGATTTGGGCGACACAACGGCTGAAGGAATATATTGTAAAAGGATTTGCATTAGACGATGAACGTTTAAAGCAGGGTGGAAAAAACGTCCGTTATTTTCAGGAGTTACTCCAACGTATCCGCGATATCAGGAGCAGCGAAAGGAATTTTTACCAGCAGGTTACAGATATTTACGCTACCAGCATCGACTACGATCCCAAAGATGATTTGACCCAAAAATTCTTTGCCACCGTACAAAACAAAATGCATTTTGCCGTGCACGGCCAAACGGCTGCCGAATTGATAAAGAGCCGTGCCGATAGTTCAAAACCGCTAATGGGCCTGGTAAATTTTAAGGGCGATTACATAACTGCCCGGGATGTAAGAATAGCAAAGAATTATCTTACAGAGAAAGAACTGAACCAGCTAAACCTGATTGTCTCTCTTTATCTGGATTTTGCCGAGTTGCAAGCATCCAATGAACGACCCATGAAAATGGCAGAATGGATTGCCAAACTTGACCAGTTTTTGGCTTTGAGCGAAAAGGAACTTTTGCAAAATGCCGGGAAAGTAAGCGCCGAAGAGGCTGCAAAGAAAGCAATTGATGAATTTGAGAGATATAGGTTGGAGCGAATCAAAAATCACATTTCCGATTTCGATAAGGCCGTAAAGGAAATAGCGAAAAAGAGTAGAAAGGAATAATTCACCGACGGGTTTAAACCCCCTGCCCAACCACGAATTACACGAATTTAGAAGAAAAAAAACAATGTTTGATTCTTTAAGCAACCCGTTTTTATATTTATCGGGGTTATAATTCGTGCAATTCGTGTAATTCGTGGTTGGGCAGAATTTGGTAGTACTATTTCTTGATCTTTTCTGTGTTTTAAATTCGTGTAATTCGTGTAATTCGTGGTTGAGGAGGTTATTTGTTTAATTTTGCGCCATGAGTGATTTTGATCTTTTAACTACGGTGGAGCAGGGTGGTTGTTCGGCCAAACTTTCGCCCGTTCAGTTGGGGGAGATCCTTGCCAAACTGCCCAAGGTGGAGCATCCCAATCTGATGGTGGGCATTGAAACCCACGATGATGCGGGTGTTTACAAAATGGATGAGCAGACGGCCCTGATCTATACCACCGATTTTTTCCCGCCTGTCTGCAGTGATGGGTATGAGTTTGGCCAGATCGCGGCTGCCAATGCCCTGAGCGATGTTTATGCCATGGGCGGCGCCCCGTTGCTGGTATTGAACCTGATGATGTTCTCCGCCTCAAAAATTCCGCTTGATGTTTTTGGCGCTATCCTGCAGGGCGGCCACGATAAGGTGGTGGAAGCCGGGGCGCTGGTATTAGGCGGTCATACCATCGAAGACCATCCGCCCAAATACGGACTGGCAGTTGTGGGTACAGTGCATCCCGACAGGTTGATCACCAACTCGGGTGTTAAAGCCGGAGATATGCTGATCCTAACCAAACCATTGGGCACCGGAGTGATCCTGGCCGGACAACGGAATGGCATGACCGAAAACGCTACGGTACAAAAGGCGTTGGAATATATGAAACAGCTAAATAAAAGCGGGGCAGCCGTGATGCAGCAGTTCAACCTGAAGGGGGCCACCGACATCACCGGTTTCGGATTATTGGGGCATGCCATGCGCATGGCGGATGCCAGTCAGGTTACCCTGAGAATTCAATCGGGGCAGTTGCCCTATTTCCCGGAAGCAATTTCCCTGCTTGAAGAAGGTTGTATCCCGGGTGCAGCCTTCAGAAACCTGGAATTTGTTAAAGCCCACACCACTTTTGGCACGACCTTGAACTACGAACGAAAAATGCTGTGTTGCGATGCCCAAACATCCGGCGGGTTATTGATGGCGGTGCCGGCTGATAAAGCGGCTGAAGTGCTGGAGATATTAAAAACAAAAGCAGGCTTGCCCGAATCTGCGATCATCGGGGAAGCGCTGCCCAGGAGTAAAAAGGCATTGTATTTGGATTAGTAATTTTTTTGTTTTC
>JAMDDG010000446.1 GCA_023488865.1 Bacteroidota bacterium
ATCGTTTCGGACATCGATCGGTGTAAACTGGAAAATGCTTCCATTGATATACAAAAGCAGCTGTTGGCATCAGATTACATCTATTTATCAAAAAGCAAAATTCAATTTCACACATTTGGATCTGAATCATCAGCAAACGGAACTGCGTTGGTTCCAATCGCGGCAACAGCAAATAATTGGAAAATTTCGGTTAAAAGCATGGTGTTGGACGATAATTCACTTACCTACAAAGCAGGCAACAATCCGGAAATAAAAAACACCTTTAATCCGGATCGAATGGAATACAATCACATAAGGCTTGAGGCAACGGATTTATTGTATTCCTCCGATCTGACAAAAGTTTCGGTAAAGAAATTCAGCGCCATTGATCAGAATAACTTTGCAATTACGAATGGTGAAGCCAATTTCTGGATTGATCAGCATACCCTATCTGCCCAAAAGTTAAAATTCGGGACCCCCTACTCCACCATTGATGCAGATGTGAACCTGCAATATTCTTCATTATCAACACTGATGGATTCCATGCAATTCAGTAACCTGGATTTGGACCTGAGAAACCTGCGCTTCAAAAACACCGATGTTCTCTATTTCAAACCGGATCTTACCGCGCAGTCCTTCTTTAAGAACAGTCAGAATGTTACAACCGCTTCAGGAACAATTAGCGGGCGGATGAATAATCTGATTGCAAAGGATCTGTCAGTAAAAACGGGCGTAAATACGATGCTAAAAACCGATTTCGTCATCAAAGGATTGCCAGAATATCAAACAGCATTTTATGATTTCCCCAATCTGCGAATGACTTCAGGCAAGAAAGACATTGAAATGCTGGTTGGCCCATCTATCCCTGTAAACATAGAACTTCCCGAAAATATCAGTATGCAGGCTGTTTTTAAAGGTAAAATGAAATCCTTTGAGTCATCAGCGAATATGACCAGCAGTTTTGGGGCCGCCAACCTGATTGCATCGATTGATCCGAATGAAAATTTCAGCAGCAAAATGAGCTTAAGCAATTTTGATTTGGGCCGTTTGCTCAAGGACACAATCCTGTATGGACCGGTATCAATGACCGCAGAAGCAAACGGACAAGGATTGGATTTGAAAACGGTCAAGGCGAAAATCAAGGCCGACGTAACACAAATCTATCTCAATAAATATACTTATCACGATCTGAAGTTGGATGGCTCCATTACCGGGAAGGAGTTCGAAGGTAAAATAAGCCTGAACGATGAAAATGCGGTTTTCGATTTTGACGGTTTGGTGAACCTGAATCCCAATTCGGAACGCTATAATTTTCGCTTAAATGTAAAGGGCGCTGACCTGCAAAAATTAAGATTAACCAAAAATGATGCGCGGATAGCCTTTGTTGCATCCGCTGATTTAAAGGGTGGAACGGCTGATAAAATGAATGGTACGGCCGCAATAACCAACATTATTGTTGCCAGTAACGGGAAAAAATATGTACTCGATTCCTTTTTGGCAGCTTCAGTAAATGAACCCGACAAAAACGAGGTGAATGTCAGCAGTGCGATTGTTGGCATAAAATATACGGGAACCGTCTCCCCTACTTCACTTCCTGCGGTGCTTAGCCGGTTCATCAATCACTATTTTCCATTTACAGATTCAAAACCGCAATTAACGGAAAGTGATCCGTCTGATTTTAGTTTCAAGATACAACTTCACAATCATCCCCTACTCTCGGAGGTTCTTTTTCCACAGCTCAAGGAATTTGAACCGGGAATCATTCAGGGGAGTTTTGACAGCCGGAAAAACGAATTGAAGCTGAATGCCACCGTGAACAAAATTATTTATGGAACTACTGAAATCAACGACTTCGCAGTGGATGTAAATTCGGATAACACAGCCTTAAACTACCAGATTTTGAGCAGCGCTATTTCAAATTCACAAATCAAATTGGATAATTTCTCGCTGGATGGGAAACTGGCAGATGGCAAAATATTTGCAAATATCTCTTCAACCAATGACAAAAATAAGAAGCTGCTGATACGGTCCCAGCTAACCAAAGAGAATACAAACTACAAGCTTACGCTCGATCCGAAAGAATTTTATCTGGTGAATAACCGCTGGGACATCGCAGCCGATAATTCCATTGAATTCGGGAAACAAGGATTGAAGATCCATCATTTATTTATAAATCATGCGGAAAGTCAGATCAATGTTGCATCCGTTCATGATCAGTTCAATGACGATCTGAACATTGCCATTAAAAATTTCAGGATGGGCGATATTTCCCGGATTGTGGAAAAAGACAGCAGCCTGGTAAAAGGGAATGTGGATGGCAATATATTGCTCAAAAGAGTAAACAACACTTATGGCCTAATTGCCGATGCAAAGATCAGCAACCTGGAAGTTCATGATGTTCCCATCGGAAATTTAGCGGTAAAGGCGGATAATCCCACAGCCGATAAATTCAATATTGAGGTGAAATTGGTTGGCCCCGACAATAACCTGACTGCAAACGGATATTTTATCCCCAACGGCGGCGACCATTCCATCGGCATTCAAACGGATATTCAATCGCTTTCTTTGAAAACCGTCGAAGCATTCTCAATGGGGCAACTGAAGGAAGCTTCAGGAACGCTGACCGGAAACCTTTTGGTCGAAGGAAGCGCCACAGCACCCGACGTTACCGGCGAACTGGTTTTCAACAATGCCTTTATCAAGC
>JAMDDG010000397.1 GCA_023488865.1 Bacteroidota bacterium
ATCGTTTCGGACATCGATCGGTGTAAACTGGAAAATGCTTCCATTGATATACAAAAGCAGCTGTTGGCATCAGATTACATCTATTTATCAAAAAGCAAAATTCAATTTCACACATTTGGATCTGAATTATCTGCAAACGGAACCGCGTTGGTGCCAATCGCGGCAACAGCAAATAATTGGAAAGTATCAGTTAAAAGCATGGTGCTGGACGATAATTCACTTACCTACAAAGCAGGCAACAATCCGGAAATAAGAAACACCTTTAATCCGGATCGAATGGAATACAATCACTTAATGCTTGAGGCAACCGATTTATTGTATTCCCCCGATCTGACAAAAGTTTCGGTAAAGAAATTCAGCGCCATTGATCAGAATAACTTTGCAATTACCAGTTTTGAAACGGACTTCAGCATGGACCAACATTCCATCATTGCAAAAAAGCTGAAGGCAAATACGACCAATTCCAGCATTGACGCTGATTTGAGACTGAAATATTCTTCTTTGTCAACACTGATGGATTCCCTGCAATTCAGTAACCTGGATTTGGACCTGAGACATCTGCGTTTCAAAAACGCCGATGTTCTCTATTTCAAACCGGATCTTACCGCGCAGTCCTTCTTTAAGAACAGTCAGAATGTTACAACCGCTTCAGGAACAATTAGCGGGCGGATGAATAATCTGATTGCAAAGAATCTGTCAGTAAAAACGGGCGTAAATACGATGCTAAAAACCGATTTCGTCATCAAAGGATTGCCAGAATATCAAACAGCATTTTATGACTTCCCCAATCTGCGAATGACTTCAGGCAAAAAAGACATTGAAATGCTGGTTGGCCCATCTATTCCTGTAAGCATAGAACTTCCCGAAAATATCAGTATGCAGGCTGTTTTTAAAGGTAAGCTGAAATCCTTTGAATCAACAGCGAATATGACCAGCAGTTTTGGGGCCGCCAATCTGATTGCATCGATTGATCCGAGTGATAATTTCAGCAGCAAAATGAGCTTAAGCAATTTTGATTTGGGCCGTTTGCTCAAGGACACAATCCTGTATGGACCGGTTTCTTTGACCTCAGAAGCAAACGGACAAGGATTGGATTTGAAAACGGTCAAGGCGAAAATCAAGGCAGAGGTAACACAAATCTATCTGAATAAATATACTTATCACGACCTGAAGCTGGATGGCACCCTTACAGGGAAGGAGTTCGAAGGTAAAATAAGCCTGAACGATGAAAATGCGGTTTTCGATTTTGACGGGTTGGTGAACCTGAATCCCAATTCTGAACGCTATAAATTTCGGTTAAATGTAAAGGGCGCTGACCTGCAAAAATTAAGATTAACCAAAAATGATGCGCGGATAGCCTTTGTTGCATCTGCTGATTTAAAGGGTGGAACGGCTGATAAAATGAATGGTACGGCCACAATCACCAACATTATTGTTGCCAGCAACGGGAAAAAATATGTACTCGACTCCTTTTTGGCAGCGTCAGTAAATGAACCCGACAAAAACGAGGTGAATGTCAGCAGTGCGCTGATTGGCATAAAATATACGGGAACGGTATTCCCTACTTCACTTCCTGCGGTGCTTAGCCGGTTCATCAATCACTATTTTCCATTTACAGATTCAAAACCGCAACTAACGGAAAGTGATCCATCTGGTTTTAGTTTCAGGATACAACTGCATAATCATCCCATCCTTTCAGAAGTTATATTGCCTCAACTAAAAGAATTTGAACCTGGAATCATTCAAGGGAGTTTTGATAGCCGGAAAAACGAATTGAAATTGAATGCCACCGTGAACAAAATTGTTTATGGAACCACTGAAATCAACGATTTCGCAGTGGATGTAATTTCAGATAACACAGCCTTAAACTACAAGATTTCGAGCAGCGCTATTTCAAATTCACAAATCAAATTGGATAATTTTTCGCTGGATGGGAAACTGGCAGATGGCAAAATATTTGCAAATATCTCTTCAACCAATGACAAAAATAAGAAGTTGCTGATACGGTCGCAGCTAACCAAAGAGCATACGAACTATAAGCTTACGCTCGATCCGAAAGAATTCTACCTGGTGAATAACCGCTGGAATATCGCAGCCGATAATTCCATTGAATTCGGGAAGCAGGGATTGAAGATCCATCATTTATTCCTGAATCACGCGGAAAGTCAGATCAATATTGCATCCGTTCATGATCAGTTCAATGACGATCTGAACATTGCCATCAAAAATTTCAGGATGGGCGATATTTCCCGGATTGTGGAAAAAGACAGCAGCCTGGTAAAAGGAAATGTGGATGGCAATATATTGCTTAAAAGGGTAAACAACACTTATGGTCTAATTGCCGATGCAACAATCAGTAACCTGGTTGTCCACGAAACTCCCATCGGAAATTTAGCGGTAAAAGCGGATAATCCCACAGCCGATAAATTCAATATTGAGGTGAAATTGGTTGGTCCCGACAATAACCTGACTGCAAACGGGTATTTTATCCCAAACGGCGGCGACCATTCCATCGGCATTCAAACGGATATCCAATCGCTTTCTTTGAAAACCGTAGAAGCATTCTCAATGGGGCAACTGAAGGAAGCTTCAGGAACGCTGACCGGAAACCTTTTGGTCGAAGGAAGCGCCACAGCACCCGACGTTACCGGCGAACTGGTTTTCAACAATGCCTTTATCAAGC
>JAMDDG010000149.1 GCA_023488865.1 Bacteroidota bacterium
CATCGACCGGAGAACCGGCTTTGACTAACATCATCACTTTGCGCGGTCGCTCCAGGTTGTTGCACAACTCTTCGATGCTGTGACAGCCAATGAAGTTTTTACCGGCGCCCCTGCCGGCCATAAATTTGTCGACTTTGTCGACTGTTCTGTTAAATACTGCCACGGTAAAGCCTTTGCTTTCCATGTTTAAAACGAGGTTCTCCCCCATTACGGCCAATCCAATCAGCCCAATATCTGCCTTCTTCATTTTTAATTATTATAAATTATTTCTATCTCTAATTATCCCTATATCTTGTATCCCGCACTTGCGGAACTCCTAACTCATATAGGTCAGGGCTATGTGCCTTTAAATCTCTACACTCATTTTTAAATGTTTTCCGAATCCTTGACGAACAATTCGCATCAATGTTGTAAGCCGTATATCGGAAGCGTCATTTTCAATTCTGGAAATATACGTTTTTGTTGTACCGCATTTTGCGGCAAGCTGCTCCTGAGTCATTCCTTGCTCTTTACGAAGTTCTTGAAGCATGACACCAATTCTGAAAGATTCAAAACCTTCTTCAAATTCTTCTCTCTCAGGAGTTCCCCTTTTACCGTACTGTGTATCCAAATGGTCAGTAAAGGATGTTAAGTTGTTATTTTTCAGATTTTTCATCGAAATATTGTTTTTTTAATTTTTCAGCTAATTCAATTTCATTTCTTGGTGTTTTTTGAGATTTCTTTTGAAATCCGTTCAGTAATATGATAAGTTGTCCTTCATCAAAGAAACTAAAAACTCGATAAATATCACTTCCCACTTCCACTCTAACTTCGAAGAGTCCAGTAGTATCCCCCATGTGTTTGAAATACTTAACAGGAACTCTGTCGATTGTTGCTATTAATTTCAAAGTCCAGTTGAATTTCCTTTTGACATCTGGATTAAGTGTCACAAAGAAGTCCAAATAGAAGCTTTTGTAATAATAAATTTCCCTGATAAAATTTTCATTCATGAGGCAAAGTTAGCTAATTAGGTAACTATTTGCAAGTTTTTGTCGAGTAATTTTGGGACTTGTCCGTCTTTCACGGGCATTAGCGCTAACTCATATCTTAAACCCCATCCTTTTCAGCTTGTCAATCACCTTAGGATTATTGAACTTACCTGCAACGACGAAGGTCGGAAATTCCCTGCGGACCGGATAATCCTCTCTTTGTTTTTCAAAGGTATCCACGCTGGAGCGCAAACGGGCATCGTCTTCACGAATATCGTAAGTGGCCAGAATGGCTTCCGCCAGGATCTGCTGCGTGGTTTTATCCGTTCCATCTATCAGTATTTCAGTCACCGCAGGTTTTTCAACATTGGTTGCTTTCCAGTTTTTAGCTCCCAGACCGAAAAAGCGGCTGACTGCCTGAACACTCATCTCGGTACCTTTTGCCTTACCATCGCGCGAATAGCCTGCAATATGCGGTGTAGCCAGGTCGACCAACGATAAAAGTTCCGGATCAAGATTGGGTTCATTTTCCCAACAATCAACTATAGCCCCTGAAACTTGTCCGGTCTGAATTGCCTGTGTCAGGGCGGCAGTTTTCACTACTTCTCCCCGACAGCTGTTGATGAATATTGGTTTGCGGGTCATACGGCCGAATAGTTTTTCGTCGCCCAGATGATAGGTTGCATCTTCACCCTCCAGATTCAAAGGGACATGCAGGGTAATTACATCCGACTCTTCGAGTATCTTATCCAAACCCACAAATCCTTTATCGCCTTCTGCCCGCGCACGCGGAGGGTCGTTCAACAACACCCGCATACCCAGAATTTCGGCTATATTGGCCACTTTCGAGCCCACATTTCCAACCCCGACTACCCCGATTGTTTTTCCGGCAAGCGATCCAAGTTTTTTTTCAGCCATTACCATGAGGGCCGAAGCGATGTATTGCTCCACCGATTTGGCATTGCATCCGGGCGCATTGGTCCATTTGATCCCGGCTTTTTCGCAATAGGCCGTATCGATATGGTCGTATCCGATGGTAGCGCTTGCGATCATCTTTACCGACGATCCCGACAACAAGGCCTCATTGCAGATGGTGCGGGTTCGGGTGATTATTGCATCGGCATCTTTTACTACCTCGGCGGTAGTCTTGGATCCCGGCAGGTAAACCACCTCCGCATAAGGCTCCAAAGCACCCTGGATATAGGGGATTTTGTCGTCGATGATGATCTTCATTCTATCTATATTTGTTGAAGTTTAAAGAGTTGTACAACTTGAAATAAGCAGTTAGCTATTGGCAGTTGGCTTTTAGCTTTTGGTTATGAGAGAATTTTCGGAGTCGAATTCGCCCCCTCTCCCCTTCTCCCAGTCGCCCCCTCATTTCTCATTTTCTCATCTTCTCATTTTCTCAGCACTCACCGCTCAGCACTCATTCCTCCTCAATACTTAAACCGCTCCCTGTACGCCCACAACCCCAGCGCCGGATTCGAGATATAAAAAATCTCTTCGCCATCGGGCATTTGGTTGAAACCGTCTTTCAGTTTTTTGGGATCGTAAGTTTTTACCACCTCGTCCAGATCGGCATACTTAAACCCGACACTTTCAATCTCAAGTTGCGTCAGGTTTTTGGCTTCTTTGCCCGGACAATAGGTTATTTTGAACCTGCCTTCCGACGAACCGTGGATCAGGTGCGCCGCTGCACTCAGG
>JAMDDG010000218.1 GCA_023488865.1 Bacteroidota bacterium
CCAATTTTACCCCTCGCCTGATAATTGTGGAACCCATGGTAGCACAATCGACAGTCGTATTGGCCCCTATCTCGACGGAATCCTCCAGGATGACATTGCCAATTTGTGCAATTTTCGAGAACGGACCGTCAGAACTGGGTGCAAAACCAAACCCATCAGCTCCTATCACCACTCCGGAATGGAGGATACAATCGGACCCAATCTTACAATCGGCATAAATTTTTACACCGGCGAAAAGCGTGGTATTGTCTCCAATAACCACATTATCACCAATAAATACCTGAGGATGGATCCTGACGTTGTTCCCGATCACAGCATGATCGGAGATATAGGCGAAAGCCCCGATGTAAATATCAGTGCCCAGCCTGGCGCTACTGCTCACAAAAGAGGGTTGTTCTATTCCCTTTTTTACCGGTTTGAGCTGCTGATACATTTTAAGTAATTCTGCCAGGGCAATATAGGGGTCATCAACCCGGATCAAAGAACAGCTTAATGTTCCTTCCGGACGAAAGTCTTTGGAGACAAGGACAGCTGAAGCCAGTGTTGTATAGATGTATTTGGTATAAGCTGGGTTGGACAAAAAAGAAAGAGTACCGGGGACACCCTGATCAATTTTGGAGATATTGTTTAACTTAATTTCCCCGTCACCTTCAACGGTTCCATTGAGTATCGATGCAATGTCTTTGACCTTAAACTCCATTCAATTGCTTTTAAAATTTCGCAGCAAAAATAATCAATATTAGTTACCCTATGAGATTTTCGCCGGATAACAGACAAAATGTTTACGTACGGTCTTGGTCAATCCCTCCAAATTAATATCGGATGCATCCCTGATATCTTTTAGTTTGCCATTTTTGTGCAGGATCAGAATTGCCTCTTCATCAGGCTGATAAGCCTTATTTTCCATTTCACCTACCGAGACAAAATAGGCCAATTCCTGTTCAGAAATATTTATTTTTGAGAGAACTTTCGTTTTTAGCTCATCCACCAGACTTTCGCTAAAAGGATGTGGGGAAATTTTTATTTTCATCAGTTTCCGGTTAACGATCCGGTCAGAGAGATCAGATAAAATGAAATCAGGATAGGTAGTCCATTCTTTGATTGAACTCATGATATCTGAATCGTCAAGCTTCGAAAATAGTTTCAGGGCCCTACCCCGCCGTTGTTTGTCGGTTGAACGAAAATCATCTGCGGTAACCTCGTGGTGCAAAAAACAGGCAAAGGCACTGGCAGCTTTTACTTCTTGTCCGGACTCAATTAAATCAGATGCCCGGCGCAACAGATTGACCAACAATCTTTCTGCCGACACAACCGTTTTATGCAGGTAAACCTGCCAATACATCAACCGTCTGGCAATCAGGAAATTTTCTACCGAATAGATCCCCTTGGCCTCAACGACCAACTGATCTTCCCTGACATCCAACATTTTGATAATTCGATCAGAAGAAACAACCCCTTCTGAAACCCCGCAATAGAAGCTATCCCGTTTCAAAAAATCAAGGCGGTCCATATCAAGCTGACTGCTTACCAGGAGGTGTAAAAAGTGTTTTGGATATTGATTCAGAAAAATACGAATGGCAAGATCTAATCTGCCATTAAATTCGTCGTTGAGGTCCTGCATAAACAAAATCGACAACTCTTCGTGCGATATTCCTTTGACAATACTTTCTTCCAGGGCATGGGAAAAAGGGCCGTGCCCCAAATCGTGCAACAACAGGGCTACCATAACCCCTTCAGCTTCTTCGTCAGTAATCTCAACGCCCTTTTCACGCAATACATTCAAGGCAGTTTGAGCGAGATGCATGGTACCGATGCTATGTTCAAACCGGGTGTGGTTGGCGCCTGGATATACATTCGAGGTGAGCCCCAATTGCCTGATACGCCTAAGTCTCTGAAAATAGGGATGTTCGATTAAATCGAAAAGCAAACCCGAATTTAAATCAATAAAACCCCAGACCGGATCATTGATAATTTTGTGTTTTTTTTGCTTCACTCAGGATATTTTTATTATCAAATTGACATATAACAACATACATTTTCCGACCACATCTGCTCTCTTTTTTCTTTCCACACTCCGCATATTGCTTCAAAGTCGCTTAAACTCTGATAAATCATTCAAAATTAGAAATAAAAATTTGTTTAATTCAAACATTAATAGTAATTTCGCAGCGGAGAATAATCGCAGGATTAGGGGACGCATTGTCCCCTATTTTATTAAGGCTGAAAATGATATCTAAGGGACTAATTCAAAGGATGGTTGAAGAAAAGCTAACAGATACGATGTTTATCGTCGATATTTCCGTTGGCACAGGCAATGCTATTTCGGTAGTCATCGACAGCGATTCTGGATTGAGCATTGATAAATGCATCGAAATGAGCCGTCACATCGAACATCAGTTCGACCGTGAAGTAGAAGATTTTTCCCTTGAAGTATCCTCTCCCGGGTTGACCCAGCCATTTAAAGTCCTCCGTCAATATCTGAAAAACCTTGGCAAAGAGGTTGAAATAGTGACAGCCAAAGGCGATAAAGTGGTAGGGACCCTGAAATCTGCCGATGAAAAAAGCTTTTTCGTTGAGACAAAAAACGACATAAAAATAGATGGGAAAAAAACAGTGGACATAAAGACCATTGAGTTTTTCCCCAATGATATAAAAACAGTTAAACCCGTTATAACTTTCAAATAAAATCCGGAAGATATGGACAACCTCAATCTGATTGACACGTTTTCGGAATTTAAAGACCTGAAAAACATCGATCGTGCCACCATGATGAGCGTATTGGAAGATGCGTTCAGAAGTGTTATTCAAAAGCAGTTTGGCACGGATGAGAATTTTGACGTCATTATAAACCCCGACAAAGGAGACTTCGAAATATACAGAAACCGCACCGTAGTGGAGGATGGCGCGTTAACCGATTTAAATACGGAGATCACCCTATCGGAAGCCAACATCAACGATGGGGATTATGAGCTCGGTGAAGAGGTGACAGATACAATCCGCTTCAGTGATTTCGGAAGAAGGGCAATCCTCAATTTGCGTCAAAATTTGGCCTCCAGAATTATGGAGCTTGAAAAAGACAACATCTACCAAAAATACAAATCAAGAATTGGGGAGATAGTCACCGGCGAAGTTTACCAGATCTGGAAAAAAGAACTTTTGCTGCTCGACGACGAAGGAAACGAATTAATTCTTCCTAAGAGCGAGCAAATACCTTCCGATTTTTTCAGAAAAGGCGACAGTGTCCGCTCTGTTGTGATTAAAGTAGAAATGAGGAACAACAGTCCTTACATTATTTTGTCTCGAACATCACCCGTATTCCTGGAAAGGCTTTTCGAATTAGAGGTTCCGGAGATATCTGATGGTTTGATTACCATTAAGAAGATTGTCCGGATTCCTGGAGAACGCGCAAAAGTGGCTGTCGAATCTTACGATGACCGTATCGATCCGGTTGGCGCCTGTGTCGGAATGAAAGGTTCACGCATACATGGCATTGTAAGGGAGTTACGCAACGAGAATATCGATGTAATCAATTTCACCAATAACAATCAGTTGTACATACAAAGGGCGCTTAACCCGGCCAAAATCTCCTCCATAAAAATATATGGCAACGAGAACAGGGTTGAAGTTTTCCTTAAACCGGAGGAAGTTTCCCTCGCAATCGGGAAGGGCGGCCTGAATATTAAGCTGGCAAGCCAGCTGACCGGATACGATATAGATGTCTACCGCGATCGTGATATCGCTGATGAAGAAGATGTTTCATTAGAAGAATTTGCAGACGAGATCGATGACTGGGTTCTCGACGGACTCAAATCTATTGGTTGCGACACCGCCAGAAATGTGCTGAACCTCTCACGGGAGGAGCTGATTAAACGTACCGACTTCGAAGAGGAAACCATCGACGAAGTGTTACGCATACTAAAATCCGAATTTGAACAGTAACTGTCACACGTTCAATTAACCGGAAGAGATATAGCAAATTTAACTGTTTGGCAAATATGGATACAGGGAACAAAGTATCAAGGTTAAGTAAAATAGCACGTGATCTGAACGTGGGGATCGCTACAATCGTAGAGTTTCTGAACAAACAGGGAATCAAAATGACCCCTGATCCCAACGCCAAGATTGATGCTGAGGCCCAGATGCTTCTCGAAAAACAGTTTCGAAAGGATCATGATGCCAAAGTTGAGGCTGATATGCACCGTCCGGGTCGCCTGAAAAGGGATTCCATTTCCATCGAAGATGTTAATCAGCACGACAATAAAGTGAAGAATGAAGATTTTGAGGACGATTCTGTCATTATTACGGACAACAGCCTTCATCGCAGCCAGGAGACGAAACATCATGCACCTCAGGCCCAAGCAGCAAAACCGGAGGTTATCCCTACAACCCTGCCGGAGAAACCTGCTATTAAAGTCGTAGGATCTGTTGACCTGGAAAATTTATCGCACAAACCAAAAGTAACAGAACCAATAGCCGCCCCCGTAAAAGAAGATCAACCAATCGGGCAAGTCCCGGAAAAGAAATCCGAAAAAAAAGTTTCACACAAAACTACCGTTCCACAACCAACTCCATCCAAAGAAGAAAAAGAAGCGGAAACTTCTCCGTCTCCCCTCAAACCTGAAATAGAGGTGAGCGTACCGGAGATGATTTCTAACGTGACTCATTTAGAAACCAACATAAATATTGTCGGAAAAATAGATCTTGATACACCTAAGACAACCGAAAAAAACAAAAAAGAAGCTATCCTTACCAAGAAAAAACACGTCGCCCCCAAAACTGCTGAAGGGAAACCCCTGAAACCCGTTCGGGAAGGTAAACACCGCGAAGATCCGCTTGAAGAAATATTCCCTGATCTTGTGGAGGTACCTGAAGAAATTTTCAAGCATGCCAGGGAAATCCTCTCCGGGCCAAAAGTTGTCGGCAAGATCGAATTGCCGGTTGAAGGATCGAAAAAAGGAATTGGCGTACACGACGAGGATCGTTCCCTGCGTAAGAAAAAACGCAAACGGGTAAGCAAAGATGCAAAAGAGCGTGTTCTCCTTAATATCGACAAGCGTCCGGATGAGCCCAAAGTCAAAGGGGTAAAAGAAAAAGAGAAAAGTACAATCAAGAAGAAAAGTCCTCTGGTTGTAAAGAAAAAATTACCGCTCAAAAAAGAGGTCAACGAGGAAGATGTTCAAAAACAGGTCAAAGAGACCCTTGCACGACTGACCACCAAAAGCCAGAAAACGCGTGGTTCCAAGCACCGCCGCGATAAACGGCTCGCTTTCACGGAAAAGATGGCCGAAGAGGGTGCACAAGCAGAGATAGACAGAAATATCATCAAAATTACTGAGTTCGTTTCAGTTAGTGAGCTGGCCAGTATGATGGATGTCAACCCGACGCAGGTCATCGCAACCTGTATGTCGTTGGGCCTTTTCGTTTCCATCAACCAACGTCTGGATGCAGAAACCATGTCGGTTGTTGCGGATGAATTTGGGTATAAGGTCGAATTTATTTCTGTCGATGTGCAGGAGGCAATCCTCGAAGAGAAAGATTCAGAAGAAGATCTTAAATCCCGTCCGCCGATTGTCACCGTCATGGGTCACGTCGACCACGGAAAAACCTCATTGCTCGACTATATTCGTAAAGCCAACGTGATCGCCGGCGAAGCAGGTGGCATCACCCAGCACATAGGTGCCTACAATGTGACCCTGGAAGATGGACGTAAAATTACTTTTCTGGATACTCCCGGACACGAAGCATTTACCGCTATGCGTGCCCGTGGCGCACAGGTGACCGATATTGCAATTATTATCGTAGCAGCCGATGACGATGTGATGCCTCAAACCGTTGAAGCAATCAACCACGCATCAGCTGCGGGTGTTCCTATTGTATTTGCTATCAACAAGGTAGATAAACCCACTGCCGATCCGGAAAAGATCAAACACCAGTTGGCCAACATGAACTACCTGGTAGAAAGCTGGGGCGGGAAATACCAGTCACACGACATTTCAGCCAAATCCGGATTAGGTGTCAATGAACTGCTTGAAAAGGTGCTGCTCGAAGCAGAGATGCTCGATCTGAAAGCCAATCCGAACAAACGGGCCAGTGGTTCCGTAATCGAATCATCCCTCGACAAGGGTCGCGGATATGTTGCCACTATTTTGGTTAACGCCGGCACCCTGAAAGTCGGGGACGTATTGTTGGCAGGGCCCCATTTCGGTCACATCAAGGCCATGTTCAACGAACGAAACCAGCGGGTTGAAAGCGTTGGCCCGGCAGAACCGGTATTGATCCTTGGATTGAACGGCGCACCCCAGGCAGGCGATAAATTCAATGTGATGGAGAGTGAACGCGAAGCCCGCCAGATAGCCAATAAACGGGAACAATTGCAACGCGAACAAGGTCTGCGGACCCAAAAACACATTACCTTAGACGAAATCGGCCGAAGAATTGCCATCGGCAACTTCCAGGAACTGAACATCATTGTCAAGGGAGACGTAGACGGATCAATCGAAGCGCTTTCCGACTCATTGATCAAACTCTCAACTACCGAGATCCAGGTCAACGTAATCCACAAGGCGGTCGGACAGATCACCGAATCAGACATTATGCTGGCATCTGCTTCCAACGCGATCATCGTTGGTTTCCAGGTGCGTCCATCCATGAGCGCCCGGAAACTGGCTGAAAAGGAAGAGATCGATATCCGGCTCTACTCTATTATCTACGACGCGATCAACGAAATCAAGTCGGCTATGGAAGGAATGTTGGCCCCCGAGATCAAAGAGGAGATCAAAGGTACCGCAGAAGTCCTTACTGCCTTCAAAATTACCAAAGTGGGTACAATAGCCGGATGTATTGTCCGCGATGGCAAAATCACCCGCAATTCAAAAGTACGCCTGATCCGCGATGGTATCGTCGTCTATACGGGCGAACTCGAATCGCTGAAACGGTTCAAGGATGATGTCAAAGAAGTGGCCAAAGGCTATGAATGCGGTCTGAACATCCAGGGCTACAACGATATCCTGGAAGGGGACTTTATAGAGGCATTTGAGCAGGTGGAGGTAGCGAAGACACTATAATAATGCAGAAAGTTCCCAAAGTTTTAGCTACAAACAAAATTTGCTCGTAGCTAAAACTTTGGGAACTTTTTCGCTTTAGTTTGCCGCTTCAAACTGGTTCAAAAACCTTACATCATTTTCAAAATAGAGCCTGAGATCGTTGATGCCGAATTTCAGCATGGCGATACGTTCAATACCCATTCCGAAGGCAAATCCGGTGTATTTTTTGCTGTCGATGCCGGAGGCTTCCAAAACATTGGGGTCAACCATGCCACAACCAAGTATTTCGAGCCACCCGGTGTATTTACAGACGTTACAGCCTTTGCCTCCACAGATAGAACAAGAGACATCCACTTCGGCCGAGGGTTCGGTAAAGGGAAAATAAGAGGGGCGCATCCGGATTTCGGTTTTTTCACCAAAAAGCTCTTTGGCAAAATAGAGCAGCGTCTGCTTCAAATCGGCAAACGACACGTTTTCGTCGATGTATAAACCTTCGATCTGGTGGAACATACAATGCGCCCGGTACGAAATCGCCTCGTTGCGGAATACCCTTCCCGGAGTTACCGTCCGGATCGGCGGCTTCTTGGTTTCCATGTCGTGTACCTGGACGGAAGAGGTATGCGTCCGCAATAAAATATCGGGATTCCGCTGGATAAAGAAAGTATCCTGCATATCGCGTGCCGGATGCTCTTCGGCAAAATTAAGCGCTGAAAAAACATGCCAGTCATCTTCGATTTCCGGTCCTTCCGATACCACGAAACCCAATCGCTTAAATATTTCAAGAATTTCGTTTTTCACAATGGAGATGGGATGACGGGTCCCTGCCTTCATGGGATCTCCCGGTAGGGAAAGGTCAACTCTTTTGGTATCTGAAGTTTGCTCTTCGAGGCCTTCTTTCAACACCATAATTTTGTCCATGGCAAAATTCTTCAGCGTGTTGAGCGCCTGTCCGATCTCCTTCTTCTGGTCGGCCGACACATTTCTGAAATCTTCAATCAGCTTGGATATTTCCCCTTTTTTGCTGATGTACTTGATTCTCAACTCTTCCAACTCCCCGGCAGATTTGACTGCTATCCCTTCAATCTCCCTCTGAAGTTCCCTGATCCTGTCTAACATCGCAAACAAATTTGTGAAATGCAAAAATAGAAAAAATCCGTTTAACCCGCCTTCAGCGAATGAAAGTCGATACTTGTTTCACCTGATGGAAATTGCCAAAAAGTTTTTCAGGTCAGGTAGGTGCGGTCGTTCCCGTAGCTGCCGTATTCGTTTTCGACCTGGAGCATCAGGATCGGGCCACCCCTGGTTACCTGCTGCTCTTTTACCTGAAGTGCCAAAGTTTTGATATAACGCTCTACCGCTGCGGTATAGCGTGGATCCATGCACCGCACTTTGATATCAGGAATGGCCAGCAGGTAGGAGGGCAATCCGCCAAAATCCCATTCGGCACAGACATAGGGACCGGGGCGCAGGATGAGCCACATGCCCTCTTCCTGAACCAAGCGGATAAATTTGGCGATATTGTGATTATCGGTTTGAAAATCAAATACCCGGGAGGCCGTTTCATGGTAATTCCAAAAGATATAGGCGGCGATGGTATTGCATCCCATTGCCTTGGCCATCCGGATACGTTGTTGCCAGTATTCCGCAGGAATCCTGGCCGGGTGCATTTCACCGGAGATGATCTGCATAGGTTTCCCGTCGAGGAGAAAATCCCGGGTGCTTAATGAGAAAGTATGCGGCTTTTCCTGGGACCTGCCGATGAGTGAAATCAGGCAGAAGAGTCCCGGGATTAAAATTTTTTTGACCAATGCTTATCTTTTTAGTTTGATTACTTCGCTCCCGGCAAGCAGAAAGGCGCCAGAGCCATATACTTCCCAGCTGTCCGCGTTGAAATTTTTCTTCGGATCGGCGCCGATCGGCTGTACCCATCCCACAAGTCCATCTTTTTGAACGCACTTGTTCAGTCCAATCCATGCTTTCTCAACTACCGGTAAGTAAGTGGCTTTATCCAAAATACCGTTGTTGATTCCCCAGGCGATGGCATAACAATCGAAGCCTGAGCCGCTCACTTCACCTCCGGGGTACGAATCAGGATCGAGCAAACTGGCACGCCACAAACCATCCGCTTGCTGAAGTTCTTTCAAACGGGCCGACATCTCTTTGAGAAGTTGGATATAAAAACCCCTGCCGGCATAATTGGCCGGAAGAGCCTGCAATATCCTGACCAGTCCGCCCATGACCCATCCGTTTCCCCGCGACCAGAAAATCTTCTTTCCATTGGCTTCGCGGATATCTTTCCCGTCGTTTTTGATCACATATTTCAAGTCGCGGGCAAAAAGGTGCTCTTCTTTGTCGTACAACAGATTATAAGTCTCTTTGTATAGCTGATCGCTATAGGCGAAATAACTACTGTTGCCTGTTACGGCACCCAGTTTAACGATGGCCGGCGGCCCCATGAACAGCGCGTCGCACCACCACCATTTGATGACTTCGATCCCTTTTGTCGGATAAGGCTTTTTCATGAAAATGGCCAGCGTGTCGATAAATGGCTGGATCATTTCCTGCTTTTTCTCGACTTTGTAAACATCCACATAAGTTTGACAAATGGCGATATCATCGGCATGATACCAACGCTTGCCAGGTTTCCAGCCTGTTGACTTTCCCAAATCAAGCAGTGACTGGTATATGGCTTTCGATTTTGTAGTTTCCCAGGCGGCAGTCACCCCGGCATAAAATGCACCGTTCGTCCAGTCTGTTGGCGCGTGCTTGGGATTTTTCAGTTGCCAGGCCGTCACTTTCTTCATCGTTCTTTTGATGTTACCGGCGGCAAATAGTCTTTTGGTATTCTCCGTTCTGGCGAAACCAGCGAAAACAATAAAAACCAAAATAAGGAGGGCGATAATCTTTTTCATCAAACAAGGATTTTAGTTAATTTGGAAACAAATATATAAAGTTGTGCAATCGATTGTTTCAGAATTATCAATCAGTTTGTGATTAATTTTGCGACCTTCCCGACACACAGATGCCGGGACAAGCCGCTGAAATCTATTTTACTGCAATTTTCACCGTTTGCACGATATTGCGGGAAGAATTGCCCAGGTGCAGAAGGAAATCCCCCGGTTCGACCGTCCATCCTTTGGCCGCTTCGTTGTAGTAAGCCAAATCTGACACCTTGACCGCTAATTCGACGGTTTTGGTTTCGCCCGGTTGCAGAAATACTTTTTCGAAACCTTTCAGCTCTTTGATGGGGCGCATTACCGAACAAACAGGCTGACTCATATACAACTGGGCAACTTCCGCCCCGAATACAGGCCCGTTATTTCTAACCTTGAATTTGACTTTAATTACCTCATTTTTTCCGTAAGTGGTCTGGTCTGTGGTCAAGCCGGAAAGCTCAAATGTGGTGTAGGAAAGTCCGAAGCCGAAGGGATATTGCGGCACGATTTTCTTCGTATCGAACCAGCGGTAACCTACCAGGATATCCTCTTCGTAGTTGACTTTGAGGTTACGTCCCGGATAATTTCCCAGAGCATGGGCTGGCGATTGCTCCAATGAAACCGGAAGCGTGAAAGGCATTTTACCCGATGGGTTTACCTTGCCGCTCAACACATCAACCACTGCATTACCGGCTTCCATCCCGCCGTACCAGGCCCACAAGAGAGCGGGCACCCTGTAAACAATCCCGGCCAGCTCAACAGGGGAACCGGCAATGATCACCACAATGGTTCGTGGATTGACTTTCGCCACTTCCCGGATCAGGGTCTCCTGACCATAAGGCAGTTTCATGTCGATTTTGTCGAACGACTCGGTATCAAAATCGTGGTTCAATCCGCCGAAGATGATGGCCACTTCCGATTTCTTCGCTGCTTCAACGGCTTCGTCAATCAGCTTCCAGTCGACCTTGTTGGCGTCGGCCTGCCCTTTGTTGGTGCCCTCTTTGAAAACAGATTGCTTCTCATACCCTTTCGCGTAGTTGATTTTCACACTATTGCCAAATTTTTTCTGTAGTGCGGCAAGCGGGGTTACTTCGTACAGGGCTTTGATCTCGGAACTGAGTCCTCCGCCACAATGTTTGCGGGTGGCGTTGTCGCCGATTACCGCCACTGATTTCAGTTTGGAGAAATCGAGCGGGAGCAGATGACCTTCGTTTTGCAACAACACTGCTGCCTCAGCGGCCGACTGGTAAGCTGCCTGCTGATGCTCGGGTGTATTCATCTTCCCTTTTTCGCGTGTTTTATCACCCAGCATTTTGGTTTGGATCATCACCCGAAGGATGTTGCCTACCTTTTCATCTATCAGCGCCATCGGCACTTTGCCCTCTTTCACGGCGTCTATCAGCGGTTGGGCAAAATACCATTCGTTGTAATCTTTCTTGTTGGTTCCCATCTCAAGATCGAGTCCGGCCAGTGCAGATTTGACGGTCGAATGGGCAGCGCCCCAGTCGGTCATCAGGATACCTTTAAAGCCCAGCTCCTTCTGGAGAATCTCCCGGTCGAGATATTCGTTCTCTGCACACCAATCCCCGCGAAATTTGTTGTAGGCGGCCATTACCGTGTGCGAACCACCTTCGGTTACCGCCGCTTTAAATGCTGGCAGGTAGATTTCGTGCAATGCCCGTTCGGAGACGGAGACATCCACACTGTTACGGTGATCCTCCTGGTTGTTGGCCAGATAATGTTTGACGCTGGCAGACACATCTTTAGATTGCAGCGCCTGGATATAGGGAACCGCCATCGCCCCAACGAGATAAGGGTCTTCGCTCAGATATTCAAAATTGCGGCCGCACAGGGGTGTGCGTATAATGTTGACGCCTGGTCCCAACAAAACATCTTTTTGGCGGAAACGGGCCTCTTCGCCTAACACAATACCGCGTTGGTAGGCCAGCTGGCGGTTCCAACTGGCGGCCAGGGCTGTCCCGGGAGGGAAACAGGTGGCAGAGTCGTTGGTCCATCCGGCATATTTCCAGTCGTGGAGGTTCATCTCTGCGCGGACGCCGTGAGGTCCGTCGGAGAGCGCCAGCTGAGGGATGCCCAGCCTTTTGACGCCGTTTACATAAAACTTGGAGTTGGCGTGCAACAGGCCCACCTTTTCTTCCAAGGTCATTTTCTTCAGGAGCGACTGGATCTTCTTTTCCTGTACCTGTTCTTTGTTTTCCGTTTTTTTAGCCTGGGCCATGGTTGCCGTCAGGAGACACAGGGCAAAAAACATAATCACTGTTTTTCTCATACTGTGATTTCTATTTGTTGTGAAATTATTCTTAGCAATTGACCTTTAGCTATAAGCTATTAGCCTTGAAAACGAGTCTTTTGTTTAATCAAAGACGGGAGTAATCCGGCTCCAAAGATAACCAAATCACCGGGCAAAGAAAGGACAAAAAGGAAAAACAAGTGTTGTTTTCGGACAAATTCCGGAGACAGAAGAGAATCAATTTCAGTCTTTTGTCTGTTTTTTTCCGGGAATGCCAATTATTTCTTTATTTTTGTTTGACTGACCAATGCAGGCGGGAGGCCTGAGAAGAATCTAAGGAGTAAATATGCATCAGCTTAGGTATTAAAAAGCAAATCTTTGACTCATGAAAAATAACAACGCGCAAACTTACCAGCGATTATTGATCACCCTTTTGCGGGTCGCTATCGGCTGGCATTTCCTCTACGAAGGAGTTTCCAAAATTGCCCAGGGCAACTGGACGGCATCCGGTTTTTTGCTCCACACCTCCGGCGCCTTTTCCGGATTTTACCAGTTTTTAGCCAGCTCGCCGGTTCTTTTGAAACTCACAGATTTGCTGAACATGTATGGGCTTGTGCTGATCGGCCTGGCCCTGTTTGTAGGGCTTCTCAGCCGCTTCGCCGCGCTTGCAGGCGCCCTGCTGCTGACACTCTACTATTTTGCTTATCCCCCCTTCGGCAATCCGTTGCTGAGCACTGCCGAGGGCCATCTCTTTATTGTGGACCGGCTTTTTATCGAAGCAGCGGCCCTGCTCTTCCTTTTCTTCTACCGTGAAACCGGATTCAGTCTTGATGTCCTGATAAAAAGCTACCGCGAAAGCCGTAAATCACCGGTGGCGGCAACCGAAAGCAGCAGCTCGAGGCGCGAAGCGATCAAAAACCTGGCGACGCTGCCGGTACTGGGTGCGATGGGTTGGGGCGCCGTGAACAATTACAAAACCTATGGCGTGGATGTGATGAGCGGTGCGACCATCCAGGTGAAACAGACGGCGCTGAACGAGCTGAAAGGCGAATTGCCCAAGGGCAAAATCGGCAAACACGAGATCAGCCGGCTGATAGCAGGTGGCAACCTGATTGGCGGTTGGGCCCACTCGCGCGACCTGATCTACGTCTCTACCCTTTTCAAGGCATACAACACCGAACAAAAAGTATACGAAACGCTGATCCTGGCCGAGCAGGCGGGGATCAACACCATCAACATCGGCTTTGCCTCCAATCCGTTGCTGGCGAAATACAAGAAGATCACGGGCAGCAAAATCAAGGTAATTACCCAGGTAGCACCCAATTTGAATAACTCGAAGCTGGCACAGGTGGGCTCCGGCACCGATCCGAAACTCTTTTTCGAGAATATCGACAAAGCCATCGATTTTGGAGTGGACATCATCCAGGTACAGGGCAACTGGTGCGACTGGCTGGTGCGCGACAACAAGATCGAGGTGATAGGGAAGATGCTGGAACATATCCGTCAGCAGGGTTATACCGCAGGATTAGGCGCCCACTCCGTCGAGTCGCTGATTGCCTGTGCCGACCAAGGCATTATCCCCGATTACTACATGAAGACCATGCACCACGACCAGTACTGGTCGGCCCACCCGCGCGAAAACCGTTTCCCCTTCGAGGTCGACGGTAAGGAATACCTCGATCATAACCGTTTCCACAACAACATGTTCTGCCTCTTCCCCGAGCGCACCGTCGATTTCGTCAGCAAGGCCACGGTGCCGGTAATGGGCTTTAAAGTGCTGGCCGCCGGCGCCATCGAACCCAAAGACGGTTTCAAATGGGCCTACAACAACGGCGCCGACTTTATCTGTGTGGGCATGTTCGACTTCCAGGTGGTCAGCAATGTCAATACCGCCATCGACTGCTTGAAGAGTACCAGCAGGACAAGGAAGTGGTATGGCTAGCGGATAGAATTACAGGAAGATAAGGAGAGATTAGGTGAATTCAGGTGGATGACTTCAGCTTTGGGATTGAGATAGGCGAGTTGTATGCTAGGTTAAAACCCTGAGT
>JAMDDG010000136.1 GCA_023488865.1 Bacteroidota bacterium
TGATGACCGGTTTTAAAAATCGCCGTGGTTATGATATGCTTCCATGGTTACCGGTACTTACCGGCCATATAGTAGAAAGCGCCGAAGCCAGCGACAGGTTCCTTTGGGATTTCCGTAAAACCATTGCTGACCTTACTGCTGAGAACCATTACGACCAATTAACCACTTTGCTTCATGAACGGGGCATGGGACGTTATAGTGAGTCGCATGAGAATTGTCGCCACATGGTTGCTGACGGCATGGAGGTTAAACGTACAGCCGACATTCCGATGAGCGCTACATGGACACCTGGAAATGTTGGTGGAAATGCCACTGGTGAAGTAGCGGTCCATTATAAAGCGGATGTACGTGAATCGGCATCGGTGGCCCATATCTACGGGCAAAACCTGGTGGCTGCTGAATCTTTGACAGCTATTGGCACGCCTTGGGCCTGGGCGCCAGAATCATTAAAGCCAACCGCCGACATGGAACTCGCATGCGGATTGAACCGTTTCGTAATCCACTGTTCGGTACACCAGCCGGTGTTTGACAAAATACCGGGCCTCGGCCTTGGGCCTTTCGGTCAATGGTTCACAAGAAATGAGACCTGGGCAGAACAGGCTGGTGCATGGACTACCTACCTGGCCCGCAGTTCCTATATGCTTCAGCAGGGAAAATTTGTGGCTGACGTTGCCTATTTCTATGGCGAGGACAATAACATCACAGCCCTTTTTTTGAACAAATTACCGGATGTCCCATCAAGCTATAATTACGATTTCGTAAACGCCGATGCACTTATTAATGTCCTGTCGGTAAATAATGGACAGCTAATCACACCCAGCGGGATGAGCTACCGTTTGCTTGCCCTTGATCCTAATGCAAGGTATATGACATTGCCTGTGTTACGCAAGATCAGCGAAATGGTGAAAGCCGGAGCTGTTGTAGTTGGTGAAAGGCCGGTTGGTACCCCCAGCTTAAGTGATGACCAGGCTGAATTCAAGAGTATTGCTGACCAGCTTTGGGGGACCGGAACTGGTGAAACCACTTTCGGCAAGGGAAAAGTCTATGCCGGACAGACGACTGCTGAGGTTCTTACATCTTTAAAGGTTACCCCCGATTTTGAGTACACCAAACCCCAGAATACCACGAATCTTATGTACGTTCACCGCAAGTTGGGCGATGTTGATATCTATTGGGTGAACAACCGCAACAATAATGTTGAGAACCTTGAAGCAACCTTCAGGGTGAAGGGAAAAGCAGCTGAGATATGGCATCCTGAAACAGGCAAAATTGAACAGGCATCTTATAATATTGCAGGCGGGCGCACAACAGTACCGTTGAAAATGGAACCGAACGATGCTGTGTTCGTTGTATTTCGTGAAAAGGCCAAAACGTCATCCCTTAAATTGACGCAACCGGTCGAAACACAACTGGCAGCTATTGAGGGTGCATGGAACGTAAGTTTCCAGCCCGGCCGTGGGGCGCCTGCACAGATCGTCCTCGACCGGCTAACTTCGTGGAGTGAAAACACAGATCCAGGAGTAAAATATTTCTCAGGAACGGGAAGCTATACCAAAACCATTCAGGCCTCTTCCGACTGGTTTAAGAAGGGTTCACAAATTTGGCTTGACCTGGGATCGGTTAAAAACCTCGCTGAAGTAGTGGTCAATGGCAAATCATTGGGAATAGTATGGAAAAGGCCATTCCGGGTGAATGTGACAGGGGCTTTGAAACAGGGAGAAAATGCACTGGAAGTAAAAGTGACCAATCTCTGGGTAAACAGGCTTATCGGTGATCAGCAACCGGGTATCGAAAAGAAATACACTTATACCACGATGGCATTTTATAAAGCCGGTTCACCTTTGTTGCCGTCAGGATTACTTGGGCCGGTGCGTATTTTATCAGCGCGATAATGCTATACGATCTTGATGGTATATCTTAATTATGACAAATATAACAACGAAAATGACACACAAAACCCGCCTTCTTCAGGTTTGATGCTTCCACTATTAATAGGACTGGGCTCATGCGCCAACTCGGGTAATAAGGCTCCCGGGCATCCCAATATCCTTGTCATCATGACCGGTCAGCAAAGCGCTTCCATGATGTCGTGTACAGGTAATAAATGGCTTAAAACGCCCGCAATGGATGCCATAGCCACAACAGGTATAAGATATCCACCTGTGTCAAAATAAAAACTGACCGGATTAGGGATTAAAACAATTTAAAAGATAATACTATGACAACCAATTTTCTGACTTATTTTAATATTTCAAAAAAATATGTATTTGCTATACTTGTAACTGTGGCGATAAGTATCTTGCCTATCCATGCCCAGATAAAATATATGCCTTCAGATGAGCGAAGTGATGCAGACATGGGAGTTGAACGTGTAGCCAGGCTTTTTACAGCTACTTATGAATCTAAAGTGGCAAAAAATGATAAAGAAATCCGTTGGATTCAGCTGGATTTAGGAGAAAAGAAAAAAATAGATGGTATTAAGCTTTTGCCAAAGGTAAGCCCGTGGGGCTATGTTCGCTCAGTGGGTTTTCCTTCACGCTTCAAAATAGAAGTATCAGATGATCCATCTTTTGGTTCTCCTATCATGTATGAAAACCGAACCAGAGAAGATTTTAACGATCCTAACGATAAGGTCTGCACATTCTCTGGCAGAGAAATCA
>JAMDDG010000432.1 GCA_023488865.1 Bacteroidota bacterium
TGATTTTAAATTTGCTGATCAAAATCAGGAGAACAAGAATCCCAATGCCAACGATAAGAAGGGGCATAACAGTTTGGTTAAAGATGTTTGATCCAAAGGTAAAAATTTACAGGTCGAATTCAAATCTCCCTGAAAAATTGCCATTGGTGCAAATTCAAAATGAGGACGGGTTGTTTCTCTAAGATTCTTTTGATCAGGAACCTAAAACCTGCAAAAAACCAGCGATGGGGAAAGTTGAAATATTCAACCTCTAATGTTCTAAGAATCAATATTTATAATCATATTTGTACCTAATTTTGGATTAACCGGGAGATATTGATTGAAAATGGAAACAACCCAACAAAACAACCCGTTGCACGGGAAGACCCTGGAGATGGTCCTCAATGAGCTGGTCGATTTTTATGGTTGGCCGCAGCTGGCTTACCTGATCAGGATCAATTGTTTTGCCAATGATCCCTCGATAAAATCCAGTCTCACTTTTTTGCGTAAAACGCCCTGGGCGAGGAAGAAGGTGGAGGATCTGTATGTTGAGACTTTGGATATCAGAAAGAAACGGGGAGTCAGGACTAAGTGAAGCTAACTCACGGGGGGGAAGAAAAGCATGATTAGCTGATCCAGTTTAAATTAAAGCAGGTTCACCCCGTGAGGAAGCCGGAAAAATTGTTACCTTTGCGCAGATTTTCAGACAATCAGCAGAGAATATGGGACAAAAATCGGGATTTGTAAATATAATCGGTAATCCAAACGTTGGCAAATCGACTTTGATGAACGCCATGGTGGGGGAGAAGCTTTCGATTATCACATCGAAAATGCAGACCACCCGCCACCGCATCAAGGGAATTGTCAATGGAGAAGATTTCCAGATTGTTTACTCCGATACGCCCGGAATTTTAAAACCTGCTTACAAGCTTCAGGAGACCATGCTTAAATCGGTGGATACCGCTTTGAGCGATGCCGATGTTTTGCTTTATGTCACGGACGTGGCCGAAAGTATCGACAAAAACATCGAATATCTGGATAAATTGAAAATGGCGGAGGTACCGGTCATGATTTTGATCAACAAAATTGACCTGACCGACCAGCCCGCTTTGATAAAGCTCGTAGAACAGTGGAAAGTGCTGGTACCCAATTCGGAGATCATTCCAATCTCGGCCAAGGAGAAGTTTAACCTGGAGTATGTCTTTTCCCGTATTCTGGCCAACCTTCCGGAGGGATTGCCCTATTTTCCGAAAGATGAACTGACCGATCGCAATGAACGTTTCTTCGCCCAGGAGATTATCCGCGAGAAGATCCTCCTTTTCTACGATAAAGAGATTCCCTACTCGGTCGAGATCGAAGTGGAATCATTCAGGGACGAAGAAAAGATACTCAAAATTGCAGCGGTCATCCATGTGTCGCGCGAAACCCAGAAAGGGATCATAATTGGTCACCGGGGAGAGGCTTTGAAAAGGGTTGGGACAGCCGCCCGGATAGATATGGAAGAATTTTTCAGTAAGAAAGTTTTTCTGGAACTATTCGTCAAAGTGACCAAAGAGTGGCGCGACAAGGAGATCCAACTTCGTAATTTTGGATACGAACAACAATAAGGCACTATTCATTCCATGAGCAATATCATCGCAATCGTTGGACGCCCAAACGTAGGCAAATCCACTTTTTTTAACCGGCTTACCGAGTCGAGAATGGCTATCGTGGACGACGAGCCAGGCGTTACCCGCGACCGTAACTACGGCAAATCCGTCTGGAACGGTAAAGAATTTTCGGTAATTGATACCGGTGGATATGTTTCCGGATCGGAAGACGTATTTGAAGAAGAAATCCGTCGCCAGGTTAATCTGGCCATCAACGAAGCCGACCTGATCCTTTTTTTGGTGGATGTTGAAATGGGGGTCACCGATCTGGATATGGAGGTGAACAGCCTGCTACGCAAAAGCAAGAAACCATACATGACGGTCGTAAACAAAGTGGACAACCACAAACGGGCGTTGGATGCCAACGAATTTTACACCATGGGAGTGGAGGAGATCTATTGTGTATCTTCCATCAATGGTTTGGGAACCGGAGATTTGCTGGACGAAGTGGTGAAACATTTTCCTGAGCCTGTTGAAGAGGAAGAGGAGGGGCACATTCCGGTAATTGCCATCGTCGGAAGGCCAAATGTTGGTAAGTCGTCAACTATCAATACGCTGATCGGGGAGGAACGTCACATCGTGACTGAAGTTGCCGGTACTACCCGTGATTCGGTAGCACAACGATACAACAAATTTGGGTTCGATTTCATTTTGATTGATACGGCCGGTTTGCGCAAAAAAGCCAAAGAGAAAGAGGACGTAGAATTTTACTCTGTGATGCGCTCGGTCCGGACCATCGAAAATGCCGATGTCTGTATCATGATGCTGGATGCCACCCGCGGCGTTGAGGCCCAGGATGTTTCTATTTTTCACCTGATCCACCGGAACAAAAAAGGAGTGGTAGTGGTCGTGAACAAATGGGACCTGATCGAGAAAGACAACAAAACGATGAAGGAGTTCGAAGCGCAGATTTATGAAAAATTTGCCCCTGTTACCGATGTTCCGATTGTCTTCAGCTCTGCAGTTACCAAGCAGAGAGTCCTTAAAATACTGGAAGAGGCGATGCGTGTGTACGGAAACAAAACCAAGCA
>JAMDDG010000260.1 GCA_023488865.1 Bacteroidota bacterium
TACGTATTTCATCCGGTGTAGCTGCAATGATCCCAAATCTCAATGGCAGTACGCTGCTGAATTCTTTCATTACCTCTTCTATCACTTTCTGGTGTGCTAAAATATTCTCAGGATTGACTACGAACTTGTTAAGCGAATGATCGCTCACCACCATGCATAATCCTTCAAATCCGATGGTGGTTACCAAGTCGCCACGCCCACCTACCCCGATCGGCCCGAAATTGCAATCGTAGCCTGAAGCAATGATGCAATAAATATATTTACCATCTTTCTGCATATTATTCCTTAATTTTTAAAATAAATGAGTTTTCATCTACTGCATCATTTAACAGTGAAAATAATTCCTCGCGTGATGAAGGTTTGACCGCATTTACATAATCCAGCATGGTTTGATAAGCTTTATTGACCCGGTTAAATCCGTCTGTGTTGTCATCGCCCGCATTTGCATCAGGGTGAAATAGCTTAACTTTATTGAGGTATGCTTGTTTAATATTATTTTCAGAGGTGGAATTGTTCAACCCAAGTATCTTTTTAGCCGATTCTATTTCTTCAAAATTGAGTTCTTTCACTTCCATGGTGTAAAAACTATAACATGGTAGAGGACCGACCAATTTGAAGTTAAGTTTACTGTTCAGACTTTCATCCAGCTTATCAAGGGCATTTTCAAGTAAAGCCGTCTGACTTTGTTTCACCAGAAATGCTGTATTGGATACCATTTCATCATTCATAACCTCATGTTGCTTTGTGCTTTGACAAAAAGGTTGAAGCGTTTCTATCATCTTTGCTGCATATACCGCTTTCTTTTCATCCAGCATATTTTTGACCAGATAACCGATGGATAATTGGTCGGACTGTGTAATGCTGATTTCACCTCTTGCAATTTTACCCTTCATTTCAAGAATCTGAGGATCTACAGCTATTTCCGCAATAATCTGGCTAAAATCCGACCAAATCGCAACGATATCGAATTCGGTATAATTTGTTATTTTTCCAAAGGTTTCCATAATCAGATCATACCCGTTTTCAAGAATTTTGAGTACTTCACTGGTATTATTGGCGAAGGTGCCTATCCGCATGGGAATGATCGTGACAAATCCTATATTCATTAGGCTTTCAATGGTTTTCTGATGATCAATCAACAACTTTGCAAGTGATTCTGTACCCAATTGCCTGTAATCGACCACATTGCTCTTGGAAACTATGGCAGAGACTTTTTCAAACGGGATATTAAAGACACCGATACTGTCTAATTTTTTGAATTGTACCGCATCATAATGGTTAGGAATGAAGCCGTACAGGTAGAGACCTTGTTCATTGATATTATTATCCATTTTTTACTTTTTTATCAGGTTTTGCATTTGAACAAGCCGTATGATCTCATCAAAGTGTTTTTCTTTGATTACAATGTTCACATCAGGTTCCTCCTCCTGCTCCTTCAACGTTTCAATTATTTCCCGGATAGCCATCACGGAGGCCTTTCTGCAAATAAATTCAATATCGGCACCTACCATACCTTCCGTCTCTCTGGCCATTTTTTTTAGGTTGACACTCTTGTGCAAAGACTTGTTGCCCGTATGGATTTCAAAGATTTTTTCCCTGGTTTTTTCATCGGGGGCCGGTAGTTCAAATAGCAAGTCGAACCTGCCGCTGCGTAACAACGCAGGATCCACCAGATCGATCCTATTGGTCGCAGCCAATACAACAACTCCTTTTAGATCTTCAATGCCGTCCATTTCGGTCAAAAATTGACTAATCACCCGGTCGGTAACATTTGAGCTGGAACTGTCACTACTTCGTCGCGGACAAATACTGTCAATTTCATCAAGAAAAAGTATAGTAGGAGCAGCCTGTTTAGCTTTTTTAAACAGCTCCCGAACTCCCTTTTCCGATTCACCGATGTATTTGCTCATGATCTGCGGTCCCTTGACGGATATGAAATTTACGCCACTCTCGCTGGCTACGGCCTTGGCAAGGTAAGTCTTTCCGGTTCCGGGACGCCCGTAAAGGATAATTCCCTTTGGTGGGTTTGTATTGGCTTTACGGAACAAACCGGCATATTTCAATGGCCATTCTACTGCCTCTTTCAACGCATCTTTGATTTCGTCCAGACCGCCTACATCCTCCCATTTAACATCCGGCACTTCTACGAACACTTCACGGATGGCCGATGGTTCAACCTCTTTCATGGCATCGAAAAAATTATCCATGGAAACTTCGAGTTTCATCAGCAGGTCATAGGGTATGTCAGCCAGTTCATAATCAATCATCGGAAGTATCTTCCGAAGCGCAGTCATGGCCGCTTCACGAGCCAATGCTTCCAAGTCGGCTCCAACGAAACCATGGGTAACAGCGGCCAGTTTTTCCAAGCTTACGTTCATTGCCAGCGGCATCCCGCGGGTATGGATTTGAAGTATTTCGAGCCGTCCTTTTTTGTCGGGGATTGAAACTGAGAGTTCACGGTCAAACCGACCTGGGCGCCTCAACGCCGGATCAATCGTATTTGGAATATTCGTTGCTCCAATCACGATCACTTTTCCACGCGATTCCAAGCCATCCATTAAAGATAAAAGCTGTGCCACTACCCGCTTTTCAACCTGTTTTTCCCCACCCAGATCTTCTCTCTTGGGGGCAATGGCGTCGATTTCATCGATAA
>JAMDDG010000214.1 GCA_023488865.1 Bacteroidota bacterium
AGCGGAAACCGGAGTAGGGCCTTCCATTCCAATAAAATTCTTTTCAGTATTGAATATTTGGTAGCCGGTATCACCGCTTTTTATATGTTCCGCCTCTATTACAATATTTTCTGGGGTACTGACCGTCATTACCACCACACGCCGCACGAAGCGCCGCTGGTAATGACCGTTCCTTTGATGATCCTGGCTTTTGGCTCCATTTTTGCCGGATATCTTCCTTTCCACAATTTGGTAACTTCCGACGGGATGGGCTTTGAATCGCACATCGATTGGTTGATTGCTATTCCTTCTGTTTTGATTGCCCTTCTTGGAATAGGTATTGCTACCGTGATGTATAAAAAAGAAACGGCAATCCCTGATAAGGTGGCTGCTTCTTTTAGCTTCTTCTATACCTGGGCCCATCACAAATTTTACTTCGACGAACTTTATCTTTTCGTAACCAAAAAAATCATCTTCAATTATATCTCAAGGCCTGTAGCCTGGTTCGACCGCCACATTGTGGACGGTACCATGAACGGGATCGCAAATATCATTCAGTTCACCTCAAACGCCATCAAAGGTTTCCAATCAGGAAGGGTGCAACAGTATGCATTTGTGTTTGTCGGAGGCGTCGTGGCCCTTGTACTGATTTTTGTTTATGTACTTTAAGAAACTGAAATAAAATGAGCATTCTATCCCTTTTTGTTGTGATCCCGGTCCTTACCGTCTTTGGGATCTTGTTCACGAAAGACCTGAAACAATCCAGGGTGGTCAGCGCCATCGGAATGACCCTTCAACTAATCCTGGCTGGAATCCTGGTCTATCTTTATGTAACCGAACGTCAGTCGGGCAACATGAGCCCCATGCTATTTACCTACGATGCAGTTTGGTTCCCTGCCCTGAACATCCATTATGCCTTAGGTGTCGATGGTATCTCCGTCGCAATGATTGCCCTTACCGGGGTGGTTGTTTTCGCGGGTATTTTTGCCTCCTGGAAAATGGAATTTCTTTCCCGCGAATTTTTTATTTCACTCATACTACTGGCGACAGGGGTTTTCGGTTTTTTTATCTCTGTCGACCTCTTTACCATGTTCCTGTTTTATGAGCTTGCCGTTATCCCAATGTACCTTTTGATTGGCATCTGGGGATCAGGTCCGAAAGAATATTCAGCCATGAAACTAACCCTGATGCTGATGGGTGGTTCTGCATTGCTGATGGTCGGTATCCTGGGAATCTACTTCTATTCGGTTCCTGCAGGCGGTCAGCTTACCTTTAATATTACGGAAATTGCAAAGCACCAGATTCCGATTGAGATGCAGCGTTTTCTTTTCCCATTCACATTTATTGGTTTTGGTATCCTGGGGGCCCTTTTCCCCTTCCATACCTGGTCTCCTGATGGTCATGCCTCGGCGCCGACGGCCGTATCGATGCTCCATGCAGGGGTGTTAATGAAATTAGGGGGGTACGGCGCATTCCGCGTCGCCATCTACCTGATGCCTGAAGCTGCACACGAACAGGCCTGGATCTTTATTATCCTTACTTCTATCAGCGTAGTATATGGCGCTTTTGGCGCCATCCTACAAAAAGACCTGAAATACATCAATGCCTATTCCTCTGTTAGCCACTGCGGACTCGTACTCTTTGCCGTATTGATGATGAACCAGACTGCCTTAACCGGCGCCGTGATCCAGATGATCTCCCACGGGTTGATGACAGCCCTTTTCTTCGCCCTTATCGGGATGATCTACGGAAGGACACACACCCGTATGATCAACGAAATGGGTGGATTGATGAAAGTCCTCCCCTTCCTTGGCGTAGTTTATGTTATTGCCGGTTTAGCCTCTTTGGGATTGCCCGGTTTCAGCGGTTTTGTGGCTGAAATGACTATCTTCTTCGGCGCCTTCCAACATGTGGATGTGTTCCACAGAGTGGTAACCATCTTCGCCGTATCCTCCATCGTAATTACGGCTGTTTACATCCTAAGGGTCGTTGGTATTTTATTGATGGGACCAATCAAAGACAATCATTTTCTGCAATTAGAGGATGCCAACTGGTATGAAAGGCTATCTACCGTCACGCTGGTCGTCGGAATTACTTTTATCGGAATGGCCCCTATCTGGTTATCGGATATGATCCATTTCAGTTTGGCGCCGCTGATCGCGAAACTGGCAACCATCCAACTTCCTGGTTTGTAAGAACATAATATATAAAAATAATAACTTTAGATATGAGTTTAAGCGATATTCTGACAATGAGAAATGAGTTGCTCCTGACCTTTCTGGCCATGCTCCTGCTCATCATCGATTTGAATTTGAACCACGCGAAGAAAAGCCGGATGATCCCCATTTCGATCGGCCTCTTTTTGGTTGTCACCCTCATCGGATTTATCCCTCAACCTGATACAACCCTGTTTGGCGGGATGTACCATACCAACGGACTAATTCAATTGATGAAGAACATCCTGAACATCGGGGTTTTGATCGTACTTTTCCAGTCGGTCGCTTGGCTAAAACACCCCGAAAACAGCGCCAAAATAAGTGAATTCTTCTTCCTGCTGATCTCTACCCTTATCGGGATGAATTTCATGATCTCCTCCGGGGATTTTCTGATGCTTTATCTTGGTTTGGAGTTGGCAACGATACCCATTGCCGCCCTGGCTGCTTTTACCCA
>JAMDDG010000171.1 GCA_023488865.1 Bacteroidota bacterium
TTCCTGAAAAACATCATGGGAATGTGGTTATTGCAGGAGTGTCGCAGGGTATGGTCGCAAGAGGTAAATTACTCATGGAATGAAATGGTTGATTTAAGTACTCTTGCACAACCCTTTAAATGCCTGATTGATCCGGATGATACAAATTTCCTCAATCCGGCAGATATGCCTGAGGCCATTACCAATTATTGCCTCAAAACCGGACAAACGCCGCCGCAATCGCATGGCGAATTCATCCGTTGCATTTTTGAAAGCCTGGCAATGAAGTACCGGCTCACCCTTGATTCCATCAGGTCGGTAATTTCCTTTCCGATCGAAAAAGTGCACATTATCGGTGGTGGCGCCAACAACGAATTGCTCTGTCAATACAGCGCCAATGCCCTTGGGCTGCCCGTTGTTGCCGGTCCGGCAGAGGCAACTGCCATAGGGAATATCCTGATCCAGGCGAAAGCGATGCATTCGGTCGATTCCCTGGAAGGGATACGGACGATGGTAAGAAACTCTTTTGACACCAAAACCTTCGAGCCCCAGGATCCTTCGCTCTGGGAAACGCAACTGGAACGGTTTAGGAAGATTGTGAACTGAACTGCATTTCACCTGGATTATTGGCCTTTTCACCGGCATCTTCTCCTCTTCCGTTGATTTTGATTTCTAATTTTTTTTTAATTCTTTATTTTTGGCATACCCTTATTTAAGTAGTTTTGGAGTTTTATTGTTAACTTAAATTGTAAAAAATGAAAAGAATTTTACTCTCTTTAATTTCCGTTGTATTTTTGGCCTGTTTTGTCAATGCACAAACGGCTAAGCATGCCTTGGGATTACGTTTTGGCGATGGCGATGGCTTCGGTACAGAAATCTCCTACCAGCATGGATTAAACACGGTCAACCGGCTGGAATTTGATTTGGGTTTTAACAGTACGCACGAATATTACAACAATACCCGTTACAATTACAACCGTTGGGGACTCACAGGCCTCTATCAATGGGTTTGGAAGATAGACAGAGGGTTGAACTGGTATGTTGGTCCGGGTGCCAAGATTGGTTCATGGAGTTATGACCAGTCGATTTACGATTACAAATACAACAATGGTCTGTTTCTTGCAGCCACTGGTGATATTGGAATTGAATATTGTTTCCCTGTCGGAATCCAATTGGCGCTGGATGCAAGACCTGAGATCGGATTGATCAACCACGGAAGTGGAATAAATGTAGGTTTTGCCATCCGCTACCAATTCAGATAAACCGGGAAACCTTTGTTGTGCGCCGGACAACTACATTTACCGGCATTCAGGAAGGTTGTTCCCCACAGGGAATGCCAAACCAAATACAACATTCAACCACTTACAGCGTTGAATGTTGTATTTTTTTGCTTTTTTTGCATATGATTCCCGGTTACCGGAGAGATGGTGATTATAAATACCGGAGATTAAAACAGCATAATTATATACTTGTGAAAAGAATTTACATCTCGCTAACACTGATCATTTTATTGGTCAAACTGACTGCTGCACAGATAACTGAACATGCTCTTGGGATACGTTTTGGTTCAGTTTATGGTTTAGGCACCGAGATTTCCTACCAACAGGGTTTAACTTCCAACCATCGGCTGGAATTGGATTTGGGCTATAGCAGTGACTACGAATATATGAATGATTTCAGGCACAATTACAACAGTTGGACATTCTCCGGGCTCTACCATTGGATAAAGCCGATCAGTAACGGACTGAGCTGGTATTACGGTCCGGGTGGTAAAGTGGGTATATGGAGTAACAATCTGATATACGGTTCCAGGTACGATAATGGTTTGTTTCTGTCGGCAGCCGGTGATGTTGGAATGGAATACAGTTTTCCTTCCGGAATCCAGTTGGCTTTGGATGCAAGGCCTGAACTCGGGCTCATCAATCACGGTAGCGGACTTAATATTGGTTTTGCTGTCCGATACCAATTCAAATAAAATCAAACAAGTTAGATTCAGTCTTGATTATTTGTTTACTGTCCCTGCCAACAAGTCGAAAAATTTCGGTATCAAAAACATCTCCCGAAATCCTGTTTTCAATTGAGTTTGTCAGTTTATCGATCTCAATATCAACTAAGTATACGCTGCCGTCTATTCACTATTCAAAATATACAGAATCTTAGGCAAAATCCTCAAAAAAAATATCAACTTTCCCGGCAAGTGACTAATAATTGTCTGCAATTACCGGTTTAATTGCTAAATGATGTAATTTCCTCTCGTAGGCGCAAATTTGCAACCGTGCCTTTGCTATAAAATATCTACCTGATCTTGAATGGTATAATTTCAAAACAGAGGCATCGGAATTAGAAAACTTGCAGGTTTGGCTTATTCACGGTGAATTGCTGTTTTGCAAATAGCTCTTTGGGGACAATTGAACGGGCACGAATTGCAAATTCGCGCCAGCGGGGGTTTTGATAGTTTTTTGAAGATTCCTCGTTATATTTATCACTGAATAGTTACAAAACACTTAAATTTAGCGAAGTAAACTACCTGATTGCTTTTAAGTACTTCCGGACAAAGATAAAATTAATTGGACAATCTCCTTTTAAATGCATACAGCAGGTAATTGAAGCCAACTGACATCACCTCGTTCTTTTTCTGAAAAATATTTCACTAATTTTTCAAATT
>JAMDDG010000040.1 GCA_023488865.1 Bacteroidota bacterium
AAGATGAACTTTTTGCCCTCCTTGTTAATTCGCTTATCCACAAACTAATTGATGTTGCCCTGCAAAATAAATTCTATGATGAGCTTTACGGAGAGTTGAATATAGAAACAGACGACCATGACATACCAGACCAATTGTTAGGCATCAGGCCTGGGGATAAAGTTATTCCTGATAATTTGAAAGACCGCTTTATCAACATCTACCACCTCAACGGAGAAAACACGAAAGAAGCAGCAAAAGAGTTGAAATTGTTCGAAAAGGAGAGTAACGGGCTTCCAGGGGTTTATCTGCTTGAACTGCTAAACCTTCAAATGGCTGAATCGCGCAAATACCCCAAAAAGTTGAAAGAATATGCCTTGAAGTACCCTGATTATCCATTAATCAGGGTATTATGGGCCACCGAGTTGGTAACGACCGGAAAAGATTTACAGAAAATTGCGGAATATCCGTTTAAAATGGAAACATTCTTCCCCGACAGGGCAAACATCCACCCAATTGAAAGGTTTTATTTCTTTATCCTTCATGTTTTTGTTTCCGCCAGGGAAAATGACCTAAACAAAATTGAAGCGTTTTATTCGGTGCTTGATGAGTTCGACCTTACGGAAACTGAAGAAGAGGTACTGAATACAATTATCTTTATGATTAAAGTCAATTATTTATTAACTCATTTAAAACAATAAACATGGAAACCGAAATCAGTGTCAAAAACACCAAAAACGAAATCCTCGCCGCTTATGACGAGTTGATGAAGAAAGTCCAGGAGAAGAAAACCGATGAACCCAAAAGGGTGCAGGAACAACAAAAGCAGGAAACCGTTGTAAAAAATGCGGCTACCCTGAGCAACGAGGGCATTGTAAAAGAAATATCAGGATTAAAAATAAGCCTTTCATCGTCACTCGATAAATTAAACGAGAACTTTGTGTCGGAATTCCGGAAATTCGAAGAGTTGCAGCAAGCTATCAAAATTGAAAAACAGCAATTGGAGGAGCTGTACCAACTGTCGGCCAACACCGATTCACTGGCAACCATGTTGCTCGCTCAGAAAGAAAAGAAAGGGCAATTTGAGCAGGAAATGGCAATTTATAAAGCCGAGCTGGAAGAGAAAATAAAAACAGAAAAAGAACGGTTTGATGCAGAAATGAATGAAAAGCGGGCCCAATGGAAAAAGGAACAGGAACTATATGCCGCACAAACCAAAGAAGCGTTGGAAGAGAAGAAAAAAAACCAGATCCGGGAAGAGGAAGAATACCTGTATAACCTGAAAATTACCAGAAAGAAAGAGGCCGACCAGTATGAAGAGAAAAAACTAAAACTCGAAAAAGAACTGGCCGATAAAAAAGCTGCCTCCGAGAAAGAGTTTGCCGAACGCGAAACCAAAATCCAGGAGGCAGAAGCCGAGCTAAAAGAACTTCGGATAAAAAATGCTGCCTTCTCCGCCGAACTTGAAAAAGCGGTAAATGCCGCAACAAAAGCTGTTACCGAAAAATTGGAAACCCGATACGGTTTCGAGAAAGAACTTCGTGAAAAAGAAACCGAAGGCGAACTGAAATTGAAAGACCAAATCATCGGAACCCTTCAGGGGAAAATCAAAGATATGGAAGCATCAATTAAAGAACTTTCGCAGAAAGCAATTACGGCCGAAGCGAGCGTGAAGGATATTGCAATCCGTGCCATTGAAAGTTCTTCAAAACCTTACTTCGTCGAAAAAACCAAAGAAGGCCAGGGAAAAGAATAAACTCTTTCAGTTCCCTCAACCATGAACATCACCGGTACCCATTTTAATTATTTCCTGGTATGTCACCGCAAACTCTGGCTCTTTGCGAATGGGATACAGATGGAACACACTTCAGAACTGGTTTCTGAGGGCAAGCTGATCCATGAAACTTCCTATCCCCGCCGTAGCGAAAAATATCAGGAGATCGAACTGGACGGCATCAAAATCGATTACTATGACCCAAAAAACAGAACCGTCCACGAAATCAAGAAATCCGACAAACACGAGGAGGCGCACGAATGGCAGGTAAAATATTACCTGTACGTGCTGGAACAAAACGGCGTTGATGGCGTGACCGGATTACTTGAATATCCGCGCTTGCACAAAACAGAGGAGGTGCTGTTGACCATTCCCGGTAGGGAGGCAATCCGGGACATGCTGACCAAGATTGAAAAAATCATCGGGGAAGAACACTGTCCGGGCCCCATTCCGAAAACAAGGTGCAAAAATTGCAGTTATTTCGATTTTTGCTGGAGTGGCGAGGATTAATCGTGAGAAGAATTTAACATTCTCAGTTTACAGTTTAAAAGTTGCAAAATGTACGTTAATAATTAAACTATGAAAAAAACCTACTACCTGTTCAATCCGGGACGTCTGCAACGCAAAGACAACACCCTGAAATTTACCCCATACAACGAAGATGGGAAGGAGGAGGCTCCCCGTTTTTTGCCTGTCGAAAATGTAGGCGAACTTTACTGTTTTGGTAACCTGGATGCCAATTCAGCTTTATATAATTTTCTGGGACAGGAGCAAATCCCTCTCCATTTTTTTGATTATTACGAAAACTACACCGGATCATTTATGCCGCGTGAAGCGTTGATTTCGGGAAAGATGCTAATCGCGCAGGTAAAACTTCAGCAAAACAAGA
>JAMDDG010000295.1 GCA_023488865.1 Bacteroidota bacterium
ACCATCTTCCGCCAACCCTCGCGGAGAACCGGGCAAAAAATGCTTATTACTTACTTCCCTTCATCCTGGGATTAATGGGGATGTTTTTCCAGTACCAGTCGGGGAAAAAGGGGAAACAGGATTTCACGGTAGTGATGCTTTTGTTTATCATGACTGGTCTGGCCATCGTCGTTTACCTGAACCAGGATCCGCTTCAGCCGCGTGAACGGGATTATGCCTATGCCGGCTCATTTTATGCCTTTGCCATTTGGATTGGTTTAGGTGTATTGGCAGTCTACGATCTGTTTAAACGGTTCTCACCAGCAACGATCAGTGCCATTGCTGCTACCGTGATTTCGCTTTTTGCCGTACCGGTGCTGATGGGTTCCCAAAACTGGGACGACCACGATCGTTCAGGACGCTATACCGCCCGCGACTTTGGGGGAGACTATCTCAAAACCTGCGCCCCCAACGCCATCATCTTTACCAATGGCGACAACGATACTTTCCCATTGTGGTATGCCCAGGAGGTAGAGGGAATCCGTACCGATGTGAGGGTCTGTAACCTGAGTTACCTGCAGACGGACTGGTACATTGAGCAGATGAGAAAAAAATATTATGACTCCGATCCGCTTCCGATCAAATTTACTGACGATCAGGTTGTTCAGGGTACCAGGGACATTGTTTATGTGCTGGATCAACTCAAGCGTCCGGTCAACCTGAACGAAGCGCTCGAATTTGTCCGCTCCGACGATCCGGCTACGAAGTTGCAACAAGCCGACAACGCTTCGTTCCTCCCTTCCAAGCAACTTTATTACCCCGTCGACAAAAGTGCGGTTCTGGCTTCGGGTACCGTTGAAGCCAAAGATGACTCTTTAATTGTAGATAAGCTGGATATCAACTTAACCGGAAACTATATTTCCAAAGATGAGATGATTATCCTGGATATCATCAACAACAACAAATGGAAACGACCCATCTATTTCGCGGTGACGGTTGGAAGGGATAAATATCTTAACCTGCAGGATTATTTCCAAATTGAGGGATTTGCTTACCGTTTGGTGCCAATTAAGACAAAAGTGAAAGAGGGCCAGATTGGCAGGGTCAATTCCAAAATCATGTACGACAACTTCATTCATAAATTTAAGTGGGGAAACATGAACGATCCGAAGGTTTACCTCGACGAAAATAACATGCGGATGTCCATGAACATTCGAAATAATTTCGTAAGATTGGCGGATCAACTGATTGTTGAGGGCAAAAGTGATTCAGCGGTCGCAGTGCTGGACAAGTGCGAAGAACTAATGCCCAATAAAAAAATACCGTACAATTATTTCAATTTGTTGATTGCTGAAGCCTATTATAAAGCAGCACAGTACAATATACATAAGATGGGCAAAGAACGTACTTCCATGGAAGTAAATTTGTTGCCCGCTTCAATAAAAAAAGGGAATAGCATCGTACGGCAGATGATGGACAACAATGAACGGGAGATTCTCTATTATTTGTCACTCGAACCTAAGTTCAGGGATTCAGTATCGGAGGACCTGCAACGCGATTTTTACCTGCTTCAGGAGCTTGGGGTTATCACAGATCAGTATGGGGAGAAAGAGTTGTCGAAAGAAATCAATGCGAAACTAAGCAGGTTAATTTCGGTAGTTCAACCCGATAAAGGAGGTTCTATTTCCAAATGATCTTTTTAGCCCTATTTACACAATTCAAAGATTATCGTTACTTTTGCCACTTTGTCGGAAAATAGTTGAATATGATGTTTAAGTTACAGGTACATCTTCCCGCTTTTTTTACCAAATGGTTTCCTGCTGCCGTATGGCGCATGTCCGGAGAGGGAAAAACCGTCTACCTCACTTTTGATGACGGCCCTGTACTTGGGGTAACCCCTTGGGTACTTGATCTTCTGAAGGAACAAAACGTGAAGGCGACCTTTTTCGCGGTGGGGGAGAATGTATTTCGTTACCCTGAGCTTTTTGAAGAGATTCTGGAAGAGGGTCATGCCGTTGGCAACCATACCTACCACCATCTTCAGGGTTTGAAAACGGGCAATTTGGAGTACTTTAAAGATATCGAACAAGCCAACAGGCTGATTGAGTCCAATCTCTTCCGTCCGCCTCATGGCTGGCTGACAAGGGGCCAATACTTGTTCCTCTCACAAAAATACAAGATCGTGATGTGGGATGTGATCTCCTGTGATTACAACCGGAATATTACCCGCGAAGAGGTATTGGAAAATGTGTTGAAATTTGTCAGGCCAGGCAGTATAATCACTTTTCACGATTCATATAAAGCTGAAGAGCATTTGAGATGGGCGCTTCCCAGGGCGATCGCGGCTCTCAAAGCTGAAGGGTATGAGTTTAAAAAGATTGAGTTCCCGAAAGTTCGCAGGTTGTTTGTCACAACCTATCTTCAGAAAATCAAAAAGCTACGCTCCAATTTCAGGCAACTGCGTAAGTGGGCTTAGAATTTTCAAATTAAATTAGAACTCTGGACATAACACAATTTCTGGACATAACACAATTAATATACGGATATGATTTTACAAATAGGCGTTCAGCAACAAGCGATACAAAATGTCCCGATTCCTTCCAGCATTTCCATGTTCGAACTATTGCTCAAAGGAGGATGGATCCTGGTTCCTATTTTCA
>JAMDDG010000412.1:0-310 GCA_023488865.1 Bacteroidota bacterium
GTGGGGACCATTATATACATTGGCGACGGATGGAAAATATTTATACGTAACCCTGGGCGAAAGCAAAGTGGGGGATACTCCCGGTTCAGTAAAACATACCACCTATTTGTTTAAGATGGATGCCATCAATGGAACTCTTCTTACCTGGGCGAATGGCGCTGCAGAAGTACCTCTCTTTACATCAAACATTGAACCATTGCCTTACAGTCTTACTCCACTTGAAGTGCATCTTGATAACAAGATAGGAAAGCATGAAGAAGGAATGGTTTACAATCCCGACTGTATGGGGATGGCCGTTAAGAACGGAAAA
>JAMDDG010000412.1:364-2627 GCA_023488865.1 Bacteroidota bacterium
CATTCGTCCAGGGAGTGCGGGGGATTAACTTTGGCCCTTCTGGTAACTTGTATGCCGTCTCTTTTGTGATGGGCAAGAAACCACAAGTGCTTCGCTTTGACCACGGGGCAGGAAAAGGGAAGGTTGTGGTGCCGGGCAAATTGGAAGCCCCTTATGATGTTGCCGTCGATGGTGATGGTAAAATAATGGTTTCAGATGCAGGTAAATCACATCAGGTAAAAGTGTTTAATGCGAAAGGGAAGCTTTTATTAACTATTGGAAAAGCTGGAGGACGGGCATGGCAGGGGAAGTATGACCAGGCTGGATTGTTAAACCCATCAGGGGTATCTATCGATAAAAATGGGAATTTGTTAGTTATTGAGTCATCTATTCCCAAGGTTATTTCACAGTTCAATGTTACGGATGGGAAATTGCTTCAACGCTGGTATGGACCTGGTGTCTATTGGCAATCGACCTGGCCGATGCCCGATGATCCGAAACATGTCTTTTATATGCTCACTGAAGGAATCGGGAGGGCCCGTGTAAAGGGCCCGAATGAAGTCGGTGTACCTGATTCGTATTGGGATTTGGACCATACCCCCTATTCATTTGTGGGAAATTTGGAAAGTTTGATTCCACATCCGGAAACCGTCAAAGCGCTTAACGGAAACTTGTATTTGGTAAAAGACACGAAGACACAGGCTGTAATGTTGTTGGAGAATGATCTCTTACGTCCGGTATCTACCTGGAATTGGTTGGAAAAGGAGCAGCGCCTCGAGGCATGGATAGATGGGAACGGGGATGGGTTAAAACAAGAAAACGAAATACGCAGAATAGATCGGACCGTTGACGGAAAACGAATTCCAACATTAGCTGAATTGACGTCTTCTTTTCACATGGAATCCAATGGCGACCTGTATTTCATCACTCAGGGGAATTCAATATTGAAAGTTCCCTGCAAAAAATTCTTGCCCAATGGACTTGTCGAATGGGATATTCAAAATGCCACATTCGCAGTTTCAGAAGTATTGCCTGGAGCGAAGAAGCTGCCTACCGGCTGGCGCAATGGGATATTGGGAGTATGCCTGGACAATCAAAAGAATCTCTATACGGCTTTCAATACAAAAACAGCAGGTAACGGGGGCCCTTATGACTTCCCTTCGGAAAAAGTGGCGAAAAATAGGCTCGAAGGATTGGGCCATACTTCCGAATTTAACGTAGTGAAATTTGCAAAATATGATCCACAAGGCAACTTGCTTTGGATGGCCGGACGCAAAGCTACGGCCGGGGCAAAAGCCGGAGAGATGTACCACTTCTGGAACCTGGCAGGGTTGGTAAATGACAAATATATTGCAGGTGGCAGCGAGTGGGGGCAAATCTATTTCTACACGCATGATGGGTTCTTTGTGGATGCAATCATGAACAACCCGGCAGATGCCCCGACCCCCGGACCTTATACCTTTGGAGGTGAAACGAGTGGCGCAAGGGTACAATATTTCCCGGCCCTGGATGAGTTGTGGGCTTACTCCTCGGGTAAGGCTTATCATGTCAAAGGATTTAAAGACGGTAAAATGGAAGGAGAGAAACGTGTGTATGGAACAGTTGCCATTGACAAAACCTATGAAAAGTTATCCCATGCAGCTGATTCCGGGCATTCTCTAAAGATTGTTGCAACGAAGAGTGACTTGATAACAGACCTGAATGGATGGAGCGACATTGCATCGGCCAAAGTGGAACGTAAAGGACGGGAGTTAGCGGCAGTACAGTTGGCCTATGATAATAAGAACCTGTATTGCCGCATGGATGTGATTGATGCTTCGCCTATGGAGAATAAAGCAGATCAGGCACAGCTATTTTTTAAAGGTGGCGACATTGCGGGAATCCTTTTAGGTACTGGCCGTGAACCGGATTCTTCAGATCAGGGGGATATTCGTATTGCTGCAGTCATGATGCAGGGAATTCCGAAACTAATGGCGATGAAATACAAAACATCAGGCAAAAAAGCGCCATTCGAATATTATACGCCTGCGGGTGGAAGGGTTGTATTTGAATACGTAGGTGAGGTAACTGGCAGTCATCTGAAAATGGAGAAGACCCCGAACGGATATGTGGCCACTTTTGCTGTGCCCCTTTCTTTCCTGGAATTTGATCTCATGAATGGAACCAATTTACGGGGAGATATTGATCTCCGTTATTCGGGAAACGGACAACGGGGTGTTCAGGCTGTAAGCCGGAACTATCTGTTTACACCGGATAATACACAAACTACCATGACGGATGATAT
>JAMDDG010000227.1 GCA_023488865.1 Bacteroidota bacterium
GTTTTGTGGGATACAACGACATTCCTGAATTCGTGGTTGATCTTAACCACTTTGAATTCCATCGTTTTCCCGACGTAGATATCGTAGTCGCGGATTGGTTTAACATCAATCTGAGATCCTGGTAAGAATGCTTCGATACCAAATACATCTACAATCATACCGCCTTTGGTACGGCATTTGATAAATCCGGTAATAATTTCGTCGTTTTCAAGGGCAGCATTGACGCGGTCCCAACTGCGCATGGCGCGGGCTTTTTTGTGGGAGAGGGTTAGCTGGCCTTTTTTATCTTCGAGGGTTTCAACATAAACCTCAACTTTGTCGCCAACTTTTAGGTTTTGGTTGTACCTGAATTCGTTGACCGAAACAATACCGTCAGATTTGTAGCCAATGTTGACCACTACTTCACGTTTGTTCATCGAGATAACGATCCCGTCAACGCACTCTTTCTCCTGAAGGATAGAGAGCGTATTGTCGTACATCTCGGTCATGGTTTGTTTTGAAGAGGTGCCTTCTGTGGGTTTCTTATCTTCAAAAGCATCCCAGTCAAATTCCTCTTCCGTTGCAACAGCTTCAACAGGTTCAACAACGGCGGTTTTTTCTGCTGCAGCCTTTTTAGTTTTTGCTTTCGGTTCCTTGACAACAGCCTCTTTTTCTGCTACTACAGGTTCCTCAACTACTACATTTTCTTCAACCACCGGCGCGGCTGCAATTTCTGCGACTACCGGTTCTACTACATCCTCGGTAGTTTTTTCTACCTCCGGAGTCTCTTCTTTTACTTCAGGAGCAACGGGCCCGACAGCAGAATTTTCCACTGTCTCGTTTAACTCCGGATTTTCGTTGATTTCACTCATTTTAAAATTCTCTTAAAATTAATAAATTAGACATTATTTTGGACGGCGCAAAGGTAGGATTAATTCTTTAAACTTCAAACTATCCGGCCAAAAATTTACATCTTACTAATATACTGATTTACAAATATTTTCTATGCAACAATCCGGGTAATACAACCTGATTTTAACATCTTCTTAAGCCGTTGAAAAAAAGGGTCGCAAGCAGGTTTGGTAAAATTTGGTTATCTTCCGGCAATCAAGAAAGAAACTTAGGATCAACACTCGATTGAAAATTATTAAAAAACATTATGGCACAGGAGATTGAACGAAAATTTCTGGTCTTAAACAACCATTATAAAGCAGATGCACACCAAACGTTCAGAATCAAGCAAGGATATCTCTCCTCAAATCCTGAACGATCCGTAAGGATTAGAATAAAAGGGGAATCAGGTTTTCTAACAGTCAAAGGGGCTGCAAACGAATCAGGCATTGCCAGGTTTGAATGGGAGAAAGAAATATCCGTACGGGAGGCCGAAGAACTTTTGGAGATCTGTGAACCGGGAGTGATCGATAAAATCCGCTATGAAATCAAATTTGGAAATCACACCTTTGAAGTAGATGAATTTTTCGGCAACAACCTGGGTCTGGTAGTCGCTGAGGTAGAACTTTTACATGAAGATGAACTTTTTTCAAAACCAGGCTGGTTGGGTCAAGAAGTATCGGGAGATGTCAGGTACTATAACTCGATGCTATCCCGGCATCCTTATACCTACTGGTAAAAAATTAGCTCGGGATAACCGCTTTTCTATTACTTTTACCTCACCCAACAGGAACTTTCAATTAGGCAATAGCATGAAGATAATCGTCACAGGATCAAAGGGCCAGCTCGGTCGTTCAATTCAGGAACTCTCATCCGGCTATACCGGGCTCACTTTCGTTTTCACGGATGTAGAAGAACTCGATATTTGCGATCAGCATCAGGTCGACACCTTATTTGCCTCAGAAAAACCGGCTGTGGTTGTTAATTGTGCTGCTTATACTGCTGTCGACAAAGCAGAAAAAGAGGCGGCCCTTGCTGAAAAGATCAACCACCATGCAGTGGCCAACCTGGCCCGTGCCTGCAGGAAAACAGGGGCAAGGCTCATTCATATTTCTACTGATTACCTCTTTGACGGAAATAAGTCGACACCTTACCAGGAAAACGACATTGTCAGGCCCCGGTCGGTCTATGGAATTACAAAATTAGAAGGGGAAACGGCCATTTTACGCACTGAAATACAATCAATTATTATCCGTACTTCCTGGTTGTATTCCGCCTACGGAAATAATTTTGTAAAGACGATGTTGCGCCTCGGCAGGGAAAAGGATCAAATAGGCGTCGTCTCCGATCAGGTGGGCACACCAACCTTTGCCGGTGATTTGGCCAAAGTACTGCTCGATATCCTTCAGATGACAGCCAAAGACAGCAAACAGTTTGTACCTGGTATATATCATTATTCGAATGAAGGGGTAGCCAGCTGGTTCGATTTTACCAAAGCCATTTTCGAATATACGCCTGAAATTAATTGCAAGGTAAACCCCCTTGATACCCTTGCTTATCCTACCCCAGCCGTCCGACCGGCCTATTCTGTTTTGAATAAATCAAAAATCAAAGCTACTTTTGGCATCCGGATCCCTTATTGGAGGGATAGTTTGAAATTGTGTCTTGTCAAATTAAGCGAAGATTAAAAAACAAATGAATACAGATGAAGACAAATGATATTCCGGAGAATGTTCTCTCA
>JAMDDG010000408.1 GCA_023488865.1 Bacteroidota bacterium
AGGTGGACGAGGAGGCGGATGTCATCAAGTCGGAAAGAAGTTCAAATCCGGAGAAAAGGAAAAAGGAGAGCAAAACAGCTGCAACAAAGGCAACAATTTGATTTTCAGACAGGGCAGAAGCAAAAAGACCGACAGAAAGAAAAATTAGCACAAGAAAAATCAATCCGAGGTAACTGCCCAACGTTGCCGCCACATCAATCACCCCCACCGGATGACCAAGCCAATAAACCGTATAAAAGTAGACCAGCGACAAAACTAAGGTCAGTATCACCACGAAAAATGCGGCCATCAACTTAGCGAGGATCAACTGAATGATTGAGATGGGCCTTGTCAGTAACAGCTCCATGGTACCGCTCCGCACCTCTTCCGAAAAAAGGCGCATGGTGATGGCAGGGACCAGAAAGAGGTAGAGCCAGGGCGCAAGGTCAAAAAATGCGGACAAAGAGGCATATCCACCTGTCAATATGTTCATGTTCCCGTCGAAAAACCAGAGGAAGAGCCCAGAAATAAGGGCAAAGACGACCAGGATCATGTAGGCGATCAATGATCCGAAAAATTGCAGCAACTCTTTTTTAAACAAGCTGAACATATATTATCCTATCTCTACTTAATGGACTAATGGCTATTAGCCTTTGGCTGTTAGCCATTGGGTTTGAATTCTGAAACAATGTAGATCCTATCTTTTATTTAGAATGGGTACTTTCTGATAATTCATCGACGGATCTTTGTCACAGATCATGGCGAAATCAACGCGATTCCCGGTTCCGATCTCAATCTTTATGCAAGTCCAACAATCATTTTGGTCGAAATATTGGCTCAATTCAATAGCCTTCCCATTTCCAATTTCGGTAAACTCCGACCCAAAGAAAAATGTTGCAGGCAATCTTGCCTGACCGGACTTTATCTGCTTACCATTGACACTAAAAATATAGTCAATATTTGTAAAATTTATTCTTTTTAAGCTAAGTTGATATATTTTATCCCCTCGTGCTGCCTGATAATTAACAATCTCATTGATGGGTAGCTCCGTCGGGATCAGATGAGTGTCCGATTTGTTGATTTTCAAAACATTTCCAACTAAGCTAATGGAATCTTCCAGCGAAGCCAATCTTCTCAATTCGGTTATGAATTTCGGAGAATATTGAGAGGAGTCCTGAACGAAGAATTTCTTCCCGGATTTTAATACTTCATTAATCTCAAATCGCCCTCTTTTTTCTTTGTCAACTTTGCCGGTACTGACAAATCCAATGATGGTCAGAACAATAAATAATCTTATCATAATGCAAATTTAAGAAAGGTTGTGTTTCAAAGATACATCAGTATTTGGGCCTCACCCTTTTGTCTTTCTTCAGAGGCATCCCGCAACTTTGACAATTCTTGTAAATTTTCTCCATATCATTCTGAATTTAAAGTTATTGTCAAGCATGTTTGCAGCGAACTAACAGCTAACAGCCAATAGCTAACAGCCAATAGCTAATAGCTCCTCAGCAACCCCACCATTTCTTCCGCCGCCCTTTCTGCACATCCCGGTGGGCCCAGCTTGGCGAGCATTGTTTGATAGTTATGCAACATCTTTTCCCGGTAGGCCGAATCTTCCAGAATTTTTCGCAGCTCGCCGCCCACCTTTTCCGGGGTACAGTTTTCCTGGAAAAACTCTTTCACAATCTCTTCGTTCATCACCAGGTTAACCAGCGATATCCACTGAATTTTAAGAAAAAATTTCCTCAAAAGTGAGGTCAGCCGCCCCAACTCTATGATGTAACAAACGACCTGCGGCACATTGATCACGGCGGTTTCGAGGGTGGCCGTGCCGGAGGCGACCACTGCCGCTTTGGATTGCTGCAAGAGTTCGTACGTCTTTCCGAAAATGACGGGAATTTTGTTTTTCGGCATGTTCTCGTGGTACAATTCAAGCGTCAGGGAGGGCGCGCCGGCTATGACAAACTGATAATCGGGAAAAAGGGTTGCGACTTGCGTCAGGGTTGGCAGAATCAGCTTAATTTCCTGCCGGCGGCTACCGGCAAGCAAGGCTACAATGGGCTTATCTTCCAGATTATTTTCGGAGATAAATTCCCGGTAGGTCTGGTCCCGGTTGGGACGGACGGCCAGCTCATCCACGGTCGGGTTACCGACATAACGGATCCGGTAGTTGTGCTTGTCGTAGAAATCCTTCTCGAACGGAAAGATCGCAAACAGTTCGTCCACATAATTTTTGATCCATTTGACCCGGTCGGACCGCCAGGCCCAGATTTTGGGTGAAATATAATAGAATGTCTTGATATTATGTGCTTTGGCAAATCTGGCCATCCGCAGGTTGAAGCCTGGATAATCGACCAATATCAGCACATCGGGTTGAAATTCGATCAATTTTTCCTCTGCCAATTTGAAATTTTTTTTGATCTTGCCTAAGTTCTTCAGCACGGTAAAAAAGCCCATAAAAGCCATTTCACGGTAGTGTTTTAACAGGGTGCCTCCCTGTTCGGCCATCAGGTCACCGCCGAAAAAACAGAAAGTGGCTTCCGGGTCTTTCTTTTTGATCCCGCCCATCAGGTGGGAAGCATGTAAATCGCCCGACGCTTCTCCGGCAATGATAAAATATC
>JAMDDG010000142.1 GCA_023488865.1 Bacteroidota bacterium
GTTTCCCCAAAAAACCGTTTGGTCCATGCCCGTTGGCTGTCTTCCAATTCGGGCCATACGTGGTCGAGAATGAACCGCTTGAACCACCCCATCCGGCGTGCCGGAAATTTCCGGAGAACATAGTTGGCCCCCTTGTTGCCTTTGCCCAATTGTGCGCTCATTAAATGTCCGTCGCGAAACTTCAGTTCCTCCAAATGGCTTTCCATGTCGGCGAAATAAGCATCCTTCAACTCGGTTTTCAAGAGGACAAACAAATCGGAAAAACCTTCTGAATCGAATTTTCCGGCGTGTTCTTCGGCGATGGCCCTTAGTTTTTTAAGCGCCACTACGAACATCTGTAACACTTCAACAGAGCGGTACAAAATGGAATCGGGATATTTGCTGAAAATGCCCCAGTAATTATTTTTTTCCTTGTCAATTGTTTCAACAGCAAGGGAATAAATCTCCTTCACAATTGTTGGATTCTTCAGGCAGTCTTTCAAAATTCCCTGCCGGTAGCCAATGGTTTCCAGACTGTTGCTCATGCCCGTTAAAACCACACATTTAACCACTTCAAGCAAAAAGTCGTTGCCTCGAGACATCGTTTTAAAGAGCGTTTCAAGTTCCAGGTCCTGAACCAGGTCTTGCGCGTTCCAGGGCAGCGGCTGTTTGGGATCAAAAATCCGGTCTTTATATAACAGGTGTACTTGCATGGTTCAGTCTGTTTTTTAAGCTGTTATAGGTGAGCTTATACTTTTCGGCAACCGACAGCGCGTAGGCAAGCCCATCGGCGGGAGAACGGGTAATTTTAAAGGTGCGCTGAGCCGGATTTTCGGGAACAACCGAACTGACCATGCTCACCGTTTTTTCGTTGTACGAGGCCAGTTCGTCAATAAATGTTACCCAAACGCCGAGAATGTCCAGGTCAACAATTTTGTCCAATATTTTTTTGCTGAGGGATATCTGGTCCTTCAAGGTGGTGGAGGTGAATACTTCATTGATAATCAAAATACTTCCGGGTGTAACATCTTTTAAAATCAGGTGAATCCGGTACAATTCATCCTGAAGTTTTCCCCGAAGGTTTTTCATGTTTTCTTCCTTTTCGAAATGGGTGAAAAGCCAGTCGAAATGGAAAAGCTGTGCCTGGCGGCCCGGCACCGGAAAGCCCATTGCTGCCAGAAAATGAAGCTGACCGAAAGTACGGGCGAAGGTCGTTTTGCCACCTTGGTTGGGACCGGAAACCACCAAAATCCGTTCTTTCGCCCTGAGAAAGAAATCGTTGACTACAACCGGTTTGTTTTCACCGGTGAGATTATTTGCCAATGCCAGATCAAATCCATCCTTACTGAAAACTTCTTTGGTTTTTGCCGAAACTTCAGGATAACAAAACGCTAGCCCGGATTCCCTGAATTTATTCATAAAACTCCGGTAGCCCAGGTAAAACTGAATTTCACGGTCGAAAACGGTAATGATTTCATCCTGAAACTCGTGTTTTTCGTTGTAAAAATGGTCTAATTTCAGAAAGAAAGCGGGATACAGTTGGGCCACTCCGTCGAGGATTTGGGCTTCCACCTCATTCATGGCAACCGAATATTTTAGTTTCGATTTATAATCGTCCGCCTTTCCTTCCTTGAATTTGGCGAAGGTTTCGTCCACCTCGGCGCTGTAATCGGTTTCGCCCTGGTATTCACGAACCTGCACGCGTAAACCCCTCATGTAAATGCAATAACGCACCGAAGACAAATTGGCCATAATCTGCTGAACTTCATTTAGTAAGGAGGAAAACGGTTCCGATTGAACCCGATTTTTCAAATAGTCAAGAAAGCTTTTCAGCCCTTCCGATTTCAACGGGAGGTTTGACAAATCGGAAATCAGGTTGTTTACCGAAGTACAATAAAGTTCCACCACGTCGAGGAACAGGCGTTCTTTCTGATATTTATAATACAGTTTTTCGATCTGCTCCAACTGCCTGCGCATACTCCGCGTGTTTTTGGCGAAGGTTTCGAGGCTATTGAAAAGCGCTTCATTTTCGAGGTCCTGCATCACCTGGTGCCGGTAACGAATGCCTTCCGGAGTGTGCAATGGTTTGTAAAAGAAGGGTTTCAGGTTATATTCTTCTTTCCCTGCGGTGAAGGCACCGGCGATCTGGTCGAGGTTCAGGTCGCCAAAAAAATCGGGTGCTGCAACCGGAAGGCCTTTCTTTACGGCTGATTCCGAAGGATGAAAAAGGATGCTGTTAAATTCAATGCTGATTTCCGACCTGTTGGGCGATATTCTAATTTCAGCGCTCTTACCTGGTGTACTATGATTAAGTAAGTTCATAAATGACTGTCCTATTTTTGTTAAAAACAGCAGGAGTCATCAGTCATTTATGACGGTTTGTGGTGAACTCCATCACCAGAGAACTCAAAATTAACAGAAAAATATTAAGTCAGCGTATTCGGGATATTAATATTTATTAAATGAAATGCATCGGCTGGTTCCGCCAACTGGTATTCATGTTTTTAATCGCTTGGTTTCTATATAAAAGTATAGTTTTGCCACTGCCCATCCGGGCAACACCCCAATAACAGCGCCCCCAATCACATCGCCCGGATAATGCACCACGTTGTAAAT
>JAMDDG010000181.1 GCA_023488865.1 Bacteroidota bacterium
AGAAATGCGGGGATCGCAGCCGGAACACTGGTTGCTACTTCAACTTTACCGGCTTTTAACGCGGTTTTGTATGCCTCAGAAAAACGCAATACCAAAGGTCCCTGGTACGGCATTGCCATCGATATTGAAAAATGTATCGGATGCGGAACCTGCGCCAAAACCTGCAAAATTGAAAACGATGTACCTCCGGAACCCTTCTTCTTCAGGAGTTGGGTTGAACAATATACCATTCGCAAAGATGGTTCCATCAATGTAGTATCCCCCAATGGCGGGATCGACGGGTTTACCCAAACCGTCCCGACAGAAGAGATTGAGAAAACTTTCTTCGTTCCAAAAATGTGCAACCATTGCTCCAAATCACCCTGTGTGCAGGTCTGTCCGGTCGGAGCCACCTTTGTTAGCGAAGAAGGTGTCGTTCTGATAGACGAGAAGTATTGCATCGGATGTAAATATTGTATCCAGGCTTGTCCTTATGGCTGCCGTTATTTCCACCCGGAGAAACATGTGGCCGACAAATGCACCCTCTGTTTTCACCGGTTAAAAAAAGGGCTGAACCCTGCCTGTATGGACAACTGTCCGACTAAAGCGCGTTTTTCGGGTGATCTGAATGATCCCGAAAGTGCAATATCCAAATTTATCGCTACAAAAAATGTGTATGTGCTTAAACCACATTTGAATACGGGAAGTAAATTGTATTACAACGCACTAAATCAGGAGGTAAGATAATATGAATCCGGAATTTGAACATTTGTATCAGGCGCTTTCGAAAGTAGATGGTTTCATCTACCCTAACGAAATAGAGCTCAGCTGGTCCATCCTCATCGTTTTGTATCCGTTCATCACAGGATTGGTTGCCGGAGCATTCATCCTGGCATCGTTAGAGCGTGTTTTTAACGTGAAATCGTTGAAGCCTACTTATGTGATTGCCCTTTTAACTTCGTTTGCTTTTCTGTTGGTAGCGACCATGCCATTGATTTTTCACCTTGGTCAACCCCAGCGGGCATGGGAAATTATGATAACGCCCCATCTTACTTCAGCGATGGCCATCTTCGGATTTGTCTACCTCTGGTACCTGATGATCGTTTTGTTGCTGGAAATCTGGTTTGACTACCGCTACGATCTGGTGCTCTGGGCGAGGGCATCCACCGGAATTAAAAAATGGATGTACATTGCCCTCTCATTGGGCAGTGATGACATCTCCCCCAAATCGCTTAAGTTAGACCAGAAACTGGGCTATATCGTAACCGTGATAGGTATTCCCTCGGCGTTCCTGCTTCACGGCTACGTGGGATTTATCTTCGGATCGATCAAAGCCAACCCCTGGTGGTCGACGGTGATGATGCCGGTCATTTTCCTTTTCTCAGCCATGGTATCGGGCATCGCCCTGGTGATGGTGCTATTCATTGTCATCAATTACATCCGCAGACAGAAAATTGACATGTTGTGCCTCGACACGATTGCCAAATATCTGTTTTATATCATTATCATCGACTTCACGTTGGAATCGCTCGACCAAATCCACCGCTTCTACGAAGCAGAAGAGTCGTTTGAGATCATCACGCTGCTGATGTCGGGACACTTGAAATTTACGTTGCTGATCATGCAGGTGCTGATCGGCACGGTGGTGCCGCTTTTAACTCTCGGTACCCTGCAGTTTTACAAACCCAAAGAGCACCTCCGTAAATCTATCTACTTCATCACCGGCCTCCTTGTATTGATCGGCATCTTCTTTATGCGCTGGAACGTGGTGATCGGCGGACAACTGTTCTCCAAAAGCTTCCTGGGCTTCACCAGCTTTAAACTCTCGCTGATCGGTCCGGAAGGATTCCTGATGGCCAGCATCTGGCTGATTGTACCGTTTTTCATCCTTGCGTTTCTGCTTTGGCTCTTCCCGCCCTGGAAGAAAACGCCGGCGGAACATTAGGAGAAGTGCCTAAAGTGAGCCAGAAAACCTAAAGGACTTGGAAGATGAGAGGGTGAGAAAATGAGAAAATTGAATGATGTGCTAATGTGTTAATTAAACGCAGGTTAAGTTTTTTCTTATAGGAGACGTAGTATGATTCGTCTCTTGTAATATAAAAAACACCAATCTGCTTTTTAAATCATCACATTAGCACATCAACACATCATCACATTAACACATCATCTTATGGCCGAACAAAAATTGACCCAGAAAGAGTTGATGGACCGCATCAACGCTTTCGACGAAAGGATCAGCAGGATCGAAGCCATGCTCCGCTCAGGTGTCAGAACAGGCGCTCTGGCCGGGGTTACAGCGCATGACAGATTCGCTGATCAGAATGAGGAGTTCGCTAATCCGCTATCCGAATCAAAAGTTTTCGAACATGGACTGGCCTGGATTGGCAGTTCCGTTTTGCTGCTGGGGATGGTTTTTACGATGCTTTATGTCAACAATGTCTTTGGTGGAATTACCGCTTTTGTACTTGGCATAGCAGCTGCCTCCCTTACTTTTTTCTTAGCGGGGATTTTAAAGAAGACCCTTACCTACATGGCTTTTATGTTCACCATAAGCGCCCACCTGCTGATTTATTTCTCTTTGCTGAAGCTTCATTTTTTTACTGAAAACCCGGTG
>JAMDDG010000161.1 GCA_023488865.1 Bacteroidota bacterium
GGAGGAAAGGAATTAAGCGGAACAGCTCTTTTTACTTACGGCATGGCCTGGGGAGTTAACCATGGATTGTTGAGCAAAAAGAAATACCAACCCATCATCCTCAAGGCGTGGAACGCCATGGTGAAAGATGCCGTTCATCCCAACGGTTTTTTGGGGCATGTTCAGGGAACCGGGAAACAACCCTCCGACAGTCAGCCTACCTCCTACGATCGGGTTCCCAATTTTGAAGATTATGCCCTGGGCTGTTTCTTGCTGGCTGGCAGTGAAGTTTATCGTTTAAAATAACAGCGACGAGCTATTTATTCTCTTTAATTCCGGCATAGCTCCATTCGATCGCCTGTTTAAGCAGTTTCCTGAAGTTGGCATTCTGAAACGTGGGGGTGTCGTGCCCGCTTTGGAGGGTGACAACCCGCGCTTTGCCATATTGCTTAGCCCAACCAATCAGCTGGTTGCTGGAAGGGGCATTGGTCGTCAATAAAGGTTCGACGCCGGATTCAGTATAATAACCCTTGTACGTTTCGTCAAAGATATCGAAATCCTTTACTCCTTTCGTAACGGGATGTTTTTTACCTGAAACCTCTACCCTGAAATGAATGTCATGGATGTACGAGCAGGCAGCATATTCTTTGCCATCCACGACAGTGGGTTTGTGAAAATACTTTCCGCCGATGATGTGCCAATATTCGGGCCAATCGTCGAACGCACAAATACTGTGATGCAGAACAACAAGCGGTTTGCCTTCCCTGATACAGTCGGCAAATATTTTCTCCTGTTCGGGCGTTATCTTTTGCCACATGTGGTAGAAAACCAATACATCGTATTTGGCGCGGTTCTCCGGTAGGAACTGGTCAAATGCAGCCGGAAATTCGACCACCTGGTTGGTAATATTCTTACCCAAACCGTTAAGCATCTCATTGAATGTCTCTTTGTTATACCCATGTCCGCCGGTAACAACCAGGATTCTGATCGGTGATTTTGCCTGTACCTTTTCGGGAACCAGAACGCAAACAGATAGTAATAGAATAAAGATGGCAAATAGGGTTTTCATAAATTTGATGCTTTGGTTTGCGCTCAAAATTACAAACATTTTACAATCGATCATGCAGCATGTAAACAATTGACGGGGTGACTCTGAGTCACCCCGTCAATTGTTTGTAATTTTGCTATCAGTAAGTTGATTAAATGCTGTTTACATCATTCCACATCTCATCCCGTTTGGTCTTTTCCCCTGTCTCATTTTTCCCCTGAAAAGGTCAAACTTCTGCCGTTGTTCTTCTGTCAGCTGTGCACGCATTTCGAGGCGGTGCTTTGTCTGGATCTTGGCCATCTCAATACGCAAAGCGCCTATCTTTTCAATGTTCTTGTCTATTGCCCCCATGTCGGGTTTCTCAGCCGTGACAAGGGTTTTTTGGTGGGCTTCGGCTTCACCAATCTCGTTGCGCAGCGGTTGCAGTTGTTTTTGAAGGGAGAGCATACCTTGTTTGAAAACCTCTTTTTGAGCATCTGTGAGATTTAGCCCATTGGCTGGACCAGCACCTCTCATTGCATTCATAGGCCTATTTGCGGGCATACCCATTCTCTTTGGCGTAACCCGTGATGTTTGAGCCATCAAAACAGTTGACAGGCTCATCAGCATTACTACCATTAAAATTTTTGCTTTCATAACATTTAATTTTTAAAATCTGGAATAAGATCTTTACTAAAACTAATTCTTAGATAGCTTCTGATCCAAAAGGTTAAGTATCAACTTGCGATTTTTAACAAATATTATATTAGCGGTAATTAAAATTAAATTTAGGATGAACTACTCAAACCTACTCTCCTATTTTTTTGAGGGCATCCCTGATTTCCCGGAGAAATTTGGGAACTTTGATGTTAGGGTCACCCTCTCCCAGGGTTTCAAGAGGTAAATATCCACGGTAGCCTGATTCTTTGATGATCTTCATTAAACGGTCAAGATCTACCTTTTGTTCTTTCCCCTCAACGAACACCGTCTCTTTCAACTGCCAGTTGACAGCATAGGGAATAGATTGTGCGATTTCTTTGTACGGGTCGCCGGTACGGTAACTGCCAATATCCAAGATTAGTCCGCACCAATCGGAGTTAACGCACCTAATTATTTCGATGGCCTGATCGGCTGTTTTGATGAAATCATTGTGGTTCTGGATAGCGACAACTACCCCGTGCAACTTGCCAAAGGCCACGCATTCGTTTAGTGCGCCCACTACGTTGTTCACAACTTCTGCCCTCGACATTCCTTTGGGATCGGCCGTTCCGGAGAAAACACGGATGACGGGGGCGCCCAATTTTTCGGCAGCAATAATCCATTTCTTTACCAGCTCCACACTCGCCTTGCGTTTCTCCGGATCCGGATCGGTAAAATCGTTGCGCACGCCGGTACCACTGATTTCAACCCCAAGCAGGAAGGCTTTTTGCTTGATATGGTGTAAATATTCATCGGTTGGGACTTCCGGGTAACCGGGGAAATAATAAGCGGTCAGATCAACTGCATCAATTTGATTTTTAGCGCAAAATTCCAATAGCTGATCCAGGTTCATCTCCCCGCTGGTCAATGGTTTGCTAAAGGAA
>JAMDDG010000370.1 GCA_023488865.1 Bacteroidota bacterium
GCGCTGTCGCGTTTCCCCGTGAAAAGCTGAAAAACACCGTTGTGGAATCCATCGTCAAAATCGGGATCCACATCACCATAATAAACCGTGGCAACTCCATAACCCCTGGCAATGATTTCCTCAATCGGCCAGGAGGCTGCATCGCTCCCCCGCCGCGATTCATTCGATTTGTTCGATGTTATTCCAATTTTTGGATTGTTCTGTACCCAGGAAGTCGTCACACTAACGCCAGGGTCTGTTGAAACCGTGTGATTGCCATTGAAATTGTAGCCCAGGAACAGGGGCGCTTTTTGGGAGGATTTTGGTAGAAAAAGCAGCAAACTCAGATCCACCTTTTTATTATCTTTTTGAAGCGTCAACAGAACTTCTGTCCTGACAGCCTTTCCATTGCAGGAATTTTCATTTTTGGATACAACCACCGATGATAAATGGACTTTCCCGGCAGGAGTAATACCATAAACCTCTTTTTCGAAAATGGATAGAAGCTCCGTCCTTCTCTTTTCCCAATCTTTCTTGCTCTTAACCGGTTTCCCATTGTTAAAAACGAGCGGATCGGCCAGCGTGTATGGCGGCATCTTCGATTCATCGTAGTTGGGCACAAAAGTCTCTTGCGCAAACAGGGTTGCCGGGAAAAGCAAAAAGAAAACAGCAAGAATAGTTAGTCTCATTTTTTTTAATTTAGGCATTTATTATTCTGTTTTATCGTACACCCTCGGCTCCACTTCGCCCCTTGCAACCATCAAGGCATTCATCGCCAATGCTTTAAGCTCGTCCTGACCGGCATAAACTGAGACAGGGGCAATAAATTCGACCCTTTCGCGGATCAATGACATCATTCTGCGGTCGAAAGCAATCCCGCCGGTAATCAAAATTCCATCGATTTTACCCTTCAGAACAGTAGCCATCTCCCCGATAGATTTTGAAATCTGGTAAGCCATGGCTTCATGGTAAAAAGTGGCCTTTTCGTCTCCCCTTCTTACGGCCAGTTCAACCTCCCGCGCATCATTGGTCCCCAGATAGGCGACAAAACCCCCGTTACTCGAAATCATTGCCAGAACCTCCTGATAAGTATATTTACCACTGAAACAGAGTTTTACAAGATCCCCTACCGGTAAAGTCCCACTTCTTTCAGGAGAGAACGGACCTTCACCGTCGAGGGCATTGTTGACATCAATCACCCTGCCGTGCTGGTGCACACCTACCGAGATGCCGCCACCCAGATGAACGACGATCAGATCGAGCTCTTCGTACGATTGGCCAACCTTCATGGCATGCTGACGGGCTACCGCTTTCTGGTTCAGGGCATGGAAGATGGAACGACGGGTAAACAGGGGATGACCGGACACCCGGGCTATCCCGTCCATCTCATCCACCACCACAGGATCGGCAATTAAGGCGAGCATACCCGGATGCGCTTTGGCGATATCAAAGGCAATCATCGACCCAAGATTGGAAGCATGGATGCCCATTACACCCTCACGGCAATGTTGTACCATCAATTCATTGATCAGATAAACGCCCGACTCGAGCGGGTAGGTCAAACCGCCCCGTCCAATAACAACATGGATATCCTCAAGCGACAACCCTTCCAACTCAAGCTGTTTTAAGATACAATTTCTCCGAAAAGTATACTGATCTGAAATAGACTGATAAGTCACCAGATCATCAAGTGAATGATGAATGGTTTTAAGGTAAATGCAAATGGCATTTTCGTAAATAGCAATTTTGGTGGTGGTAGAACCCGGGTTGATCACCAATATTCTGACAAGATCTGAACTATCCATGAAATTATTGATTTAGAAAACAAGGGAGGCAAGGGCAATCGAATATTGTTTGGTCAGGGTGGAATCACCCCTCGAAGTCAGCACAACAGGCACCTGCGCCCCGACGAGCATGGCTGCGGATTCCGCGTTAGCCAGTTTCATGTTTGTTTTGTAAAACACATTACCGGCATCCAGGTTAGGGAAAAGCAGACAGTCAGCATCTCCTGCAACTTCGCCTTTTATCCCCTTAATTCCGGCGGCTTCTTTATCGATGGCAATATCCAGCGCCAACGGACCGTCTATCTGACAGCCTGTTATCTGGCCGCGTTCGCCCATTTTTGAAAGTAAGGCGGCATCTTTCGATGACTCGAGTTGCAGCAAAAGCTGTTCGCTGGGTGCAATTACCGCCACTTTGGGACATGCAATACCAAGAGCTGACGCAGTTTTAACCATGTACCTGATGAGTTGGACTTTTTGGCTAATATCGGGTTGTGGTAGAATAGCCACATCGCTGACTATCATTAATTTGTAATAGTTGGGATTCTGAATTACCGTCACATGGCTCAAGATATTCCCGGGTTCGATCAAACCTTTTTCCTTATCTAAGATCGATTTAATAAACTGATCGGTAGGGATTAAGCCTTTCATCAGAATATCCCCCTCCTGACGTCTGATCATTCGGACAGCCAGCGCTGCCGCCTCCTTGTCATCCGGCTGGTGAACCACTTTGACCAGTGCAGGGTTCAATTTCTCATCAGAAAAAATTTTTCCGATTATTTTTTCGTCCCCAATCAGCACTGCATGTATCAATCCACCCTCAACA
>JAMDDG010000147.1 GCA_023488865.1 Bacteroidota bacterium
TTATTACCAGCGAAATTTTCACAAGGCACAGGAAAGTTTTAATTATATACTTCACAATTTTTCCAATCAACCCACCCGTAATCCGGCATTCCTCTGGTTGGCGAAGTGCTGTCTTGAAACAGGTGAATTTGAGAAAGCACAGGAGATCATCAAACTCCTGGAAAGGGATGGCACTCTGCCGGCCGATATCAAAAAAGATCTTTCGCTGGTAAAGGCCGACTATTCAATTTTGCAGGGAAACCGGAAGGAGGCAATCGTGCAGCTTAAACAGGCATTGATGCAGGATCTCAGCCGAAAAGAACGGGGCAGGTACCATTTTATCCTGGCACAGTTGTACCTGATGGAAGGCCAAAACGAGGAGGCCATGGTGGCATTCAATCAGGTAGTCAGATCAAAGCCTTCCTACCGGATGGCTTTTGAGGCAAAAATATCCCTGATTGAACATTCAAACGGCAATCCTGAGGAGCTTGGGCTGGTACTTGCGAAGATGGTCAGAAGCGGGAACAACCTACCTTTTCTCGACCGTATTTATTATGCCAAAGGTGTGGTTGCCCTGAAATCGGGAAGCAAACCGGAGGCTGTCCGCGACTTTCAGGCTTCTGTGACCCACAGCGCCGAAAATAACAGTCAACGTGCGCTTTCCAGTCTGACAGTTGCCCGGCTTTTTTTTGAAGAGAGCAACTATCGGTTATCTTCCTGTTATTACGACAGTGCGCTGGCAGTGATAGACCAATCTTATCCCGGTTACGAAGAGATCGTTTCTAAAACAAACGGATTAGCCGGACTGGTTAAAAACCTTGATTTGATAGCCAGGGAGGATAGCCTTCAACAGGTGGCCAAAATGAGCGAAAAAGAGCGGCTTTCCTATATCAACAAATTAATTTCAAAATTAAGCGATGAAGAAAATAGGCGGCTCAAACAGCAACAAGATGAGCAAACCAACCAAAATTATTTCAGGAACCAGCAATACCGCACCTCAATCGACAACAAGGAGAACAACAGCCTCTGGTATTTTTATAATCCTGTAACGGTGGGGATTGGGAAAACAGAATTTCAGCAAATCTGGGGCAAACGAAAATTAGAAGATAACTGGAGGAGAAAGAACAAGATTTCGCTCAATCAAATGGAGGGCGACCAGGCAGAGGCAGACGTAATGCCGGAAGCGCCAAAGAAAGAGTTGCAAAAGCAGAAAGTGGCGAATCCCAAAACAGTTGACTATTATCTGCAGGACCTGCCGTTGAACGATTCTTTGATGCAGGCTTCCAACGACCGGATCAAATCGGCCTTATTTGCTGCCGGCAGGATTTATATCAGTGTGCTGAAAGATGAACCCCATGCCATTGCTCTTTATGAGGAGTTAAACAGCAAATATCCGGGAAGTATTTATGAGCTTCCCACCTGGATTGAATTATACAAAATAAAGTATCAAACAGCGCTTTATCGCAGTAAAATCACCCAAAAATATCCGGAATCGAACTATGCAAAATTTCTGCTCGATCCGAATTTCTTCCAGGACCAGGAAATAAAGAAGCAGTTGAGGGAGCGTAAGTATGCTGAGGCGGAGACTTTGTACCAGAAAGGTGATTATGCCGCTGCCGGTCGGTTGGCAGGAGAGGTGACGGCGCTTCAACCCGATAGTATATTGCTGCCCAAAGTGAAATTTATTGAATTGATTGCCAAAGGAAAAGAGGTATCACAGGACGATTTTGCCAAAATGGCGGATAAATACCTTTCAGATTACCCCGGTTCGCCGGCAAAGCCGATTGTGCTTAAAATCCGGGATTTGATCCGGCAAAATTCCCTTGCCGAATTAGAGAAGATGATCGCACGGCTGGATTCTGCCGGGATTAACAATCTGCAGGACAAGCAGTCAGAACGGAAAGATGATCCGTTTGGCGGAAAATATTCGTACGATGAAGATCTTTTTCACTACTTTGTCCTTTCATTTCCACGGGAGGCAAAGGTGGATGTCAACCGTTTGATCTTTGATATCGCCAATTTCAACACAGATTATTATACTTCTTTCGATTTTGATATTGAAGAGATCCGGCTGAATGACGCGACCTCGCTGGTGGTCGTTCGTAGTTTGCCAAACAAAGAAGAAGGACTTGACTATTTTGGAAACATCATCAGACGAAAAGAGGTGTTTAAGACCTTAAAAGGAGTTGATTATCATTATTTTATAGCTTCCTCTGCTAATTATCGAAAAATGGTTGACGATCAGGATTTACTGGAATATTTAAGGTTCTTTGTTCAAAATTACAGTAAAACGACCTCTCCAGCAGTAACTTTGTGACCCTTTGGGTTATCCTTTGCGCGACTTTGTGGTTGAGTTTTTTTACCGCTAAGGCCACAAAGGGCTTCTCGAAGGAACACAAAAAATAATCAGGAACTCTCAGTTCTCACCTTCTCGTTTCTCTGTTTCCCCTTTTCGCGTTTCTTACTTCCTTTTCCCCCGAATTTTTATACATCTTAGTCAAAAAAGCGTAAAAAAAGAACCAAAATCTCCATTTTCTCGTATAAAGAGGTTGAAAAAGGGTATTTGAAAACCGCTTTTACACCTTTCCGTTGGATA
>JAMDDG010000111.1 GCA_023488865.1 Bacteroidota bacterium
AAGATGACGGAGATGATGTACCCCAGAAAAGCGGCAAAGAGGGAAGGCTGGACATGAAGGGCCATCATAGCTACATAAAGATGTGCGATCCCAACAAATTCGATAACAATAGAAATAGCCAACGTTTTTAATAGCTGTTTTTTATTCATTTTGGCATCATCCAACTCAACGATAAGTTCTTCTATGGAAGGGAAAAAACTGGTCAGCCACTGATAAACCGGACCTTTTTTTGAGAATGAATGGTAAACAAAATAGAGCAATCCAAGCAGAAAGATCACTGCCATCAGGCCGATCCATTCGCCTTGACCGATGCTTCCATCCGCCAACGCGTAGAAAAAAGCCGGAATCGCGACCAAAACGACCGACAGGATCCCCACAAACCCATAAACGGTGGAGGCAAAATGAATGTGCGATTTGGTGATTCCCCTTTTTTCAATATCGCCGGTAAAAAAAACCAAAGAGGAAACGCCTCCGGCTGGCAAAAAAACACTGATAAAATTTCTTTTCAGAAAGAGGGTAATTCCCATCCGTAAGGGCAATTTGTACCCGAATGTGGCAAACGAAGCTACATACATGTACCCCTGAATCACAATATAAAAGGCAGTCAGGGCCAAACCAAGCAGAACCAGTTGCCATTCTGCGGATCCAAGCAGGTGATTGATTTCGATCAGTTCGGTTTTTTGGTGTTTGAAGAACCAGATGCCTACTCCGATTGAAAAAATAGTAAAGAGCGCCTGAAGGATCACCTTACCATTTTCTCCGATAAAAGTGAGAGAAAGACTTCGGTCGTGGAAAAATTTTACAATTTTTCCAAAGAACGAAAAGAAAGCTCTTTTAAATTTATTCATTTTTAATATTTTATCCTGCCAACTTTATCCTTCTTCCAGGTTCCATTCAGACTCAAATTCTTCCAGAAACAGTTCCATAAATGCATGCCTTCTCAAAGCAAGCGCCTTCCCGGTAGGTGTATTCATCCGGTCTTTTAGCAGCAATAGCTTCTCATAGAAGTGATTAATAGTAGGCGCATCGCTTTTTTGGTACTCCTCTTTGGTCATCTTCAAATTGGGTTTGATATCGGGATGAAAGAGCAACCTGTTTTTGAATCCTCCGTAATGAAAAGCCCGGGCAATTCCAATGGCCCCGAGGGCATCGAGCCGGTCGGCGTCCTGTACGACGTGCAGTTCGGGAGAGGAAAAATTGGAAAGGGAATTCCCCCCTTTGAAAGAGATGTTGCGAACAATCTGAACCACATGTTCTACAACAGAAGGCCTGACATTCAGCGTTTTCAAAAAAGCTTCGGCTTTATGGGGCCCAATCCCTTCATCCCCGTTGTAAAATTTCGCATCGGCAATGTCGTGAAGCAGCGCGGCCAATTCTACGACAAACAAGTCGACCGGTTCCGATTTGGCTATCAGCCGGGAAGTTCTCCACACCCGGTCGATATGCCACCAATCGTGCCCCTTTTCACCTTCGGCCAGCTCCTCTTTCACATACGCAATGCATTTGTTAATCAACTCCTGCTGATTATTTCCCATCTCCAAAGTAAATTTTTTATGAAGGTACAAAAAATAGGTTATAAAAATTTTGGCCGCCTCAAAGGAGACAGCCAAAATTAGCAATCTGTGCAATATTTTCTTTGATTTGTTATCTCAATTTATTTCAACTTATATCTATTTATTTCAACCTATTTCTCTCCCCTATTCCTCCATGGTACTAAGGTCACCGTCCGGTAGTCCCAACGCCCTTGATTTCAGCAGCCTTCGCATGATCTTTCCACTTCTGGTTTTAGGCAGTGCATCCGCGAACAAGATCGCTTCGGGACGTGCAATTTTGCCAAGGTGTTCCTCCATGTGGAGCATTAATTCGAGTTCCAGCTCCTTGCTTGGCTGGTATGTGCTTCTGATAACCGCTGTAATGTGAATCGCATTCCCTTTCAAAGGGTGTGGCAAAGCGATAGCAGCAGACTCCACGATGGCCGGGTGACGTGCCATTATCCCTTCAATTTCGGCTGATCCCAGCCGATAACCACTTACCTTGATCACATCATCATTGCGGCCTATGATCCAGTAGTATCCATCTTCATCCTTTTTGGCTGAGTCGCCGGTATGGTACCAACCTTGTTTTTTGTATTTTTCCCAATAGGTGTCAATGAACCGTTGCGGATCGTTGTAAACCGATTTTGCCATGCCCGGCCAGGGGGTTTTGATCACTAAGGTACCCTCTTCCCCCACGGCCACTTCCTGACCTGCATCATCCACAACGGCCAAATCGTTCCCAAAAAATGGTTTGGTGGCAGAGCCTGGTTTCAAAGGAGTAATTGGCAGCGGGGTAATCACAAACCCTCCGGTTTCGGTTTGCCACCAGGTATCCATAATTGGACATTTTCCCCGTCCAACCACCTTGTGAAACCAGTTCCAGGCTTCGGTATTGATTGGCTCGCCAACAGAACCCAGCAATCTTAGTGAACTGATATCATTTCTGTTGGGCCACGAATCGCCAAAACGCATCAGGCCCCTGATGGCCGTGGGAGAGGTATAGAGAATATTGATCCCG
>JAMDDG010000418.1 GCA_023488865.1 Bacteroidota bacterium
ATCCCAAGATGCGGCAGGCTTCTTTGGCTGTTTCGTAATCATAGTTCATGTTGTGATTATCCAGCCTTCCTTCAGCAAAAAATGCCCCTTTGCCTTTTATCGTATCCAGAATGATCATGGAAGGCCTGCATTTTTCATTTTTTGCCCGGTCAATTGCCATTTCCAGTTCCCTGAAATTGTGACCGTTTATCCGCTGAACAAACCAACCGAATGAGAGCCATTTGGAATTTAGGTCTTCAATGTTCATCGTTTCGTGCACATACCCGTCGATTTGCATTTTGTTATAATCGGTAAATGCGATGAGGTTGTTTAGTTTGAAGTGGGCGGCGGCCATTGCACCTTCCCATATTTGACCTTCATTTGATTCGCCGTCCCCGATTATCAGGAATACATTTTTTTCACTTTTATTGATCCGGTTGGCCAATGCCAAACCGATTGCAGAAGAAATACCCTGCCCCAAAGAACCTGTTGTCATATCAATACCGGGGGTGCGGTTCATGTCGCAATGGCTGGGTAGGTTTGTTCCGCCTACATTTAAGGTGTGAAGCCATTCTTTTGGGAAGTAACCCTTGTCGGCCAGGATACAGTATAGGGCAGGACCAGCATGTCCCTTGGAAAGCACCAGTTTGTCGCGCTCCTTCTTTTTGGGATCTTCGGGCGAAACATCCATGTATTTATAATAAAGGATCGTCAATACTTCAACCACGGATAATGCACCTCCAATATGGCCTACTCCCAGGTATCCGATTTCATCAATGGTCATTTTTCGGATCTCATTTGCCTTCTCTTCAAGTTTCTTTAATTCAATATCTTCCATTTTACTTTAGTTTTTTGATGTTTATTTAATTTATCTTATTATCCCTGCCGTCAGTTGCCTTTTCGACTCAGGAAATTTTAATTTCAAGATTTTCCCCGATGATTCCGGGCCAAGCCCCTTTTTCAATAAGCGGTTTCCTGTCCGGATGGGCCAGCAGCCATTTGTTCCGGGCAAAAAGCAGCTTTTCTCCATGTTTAGCATTATCATTTTTCAGGGGTTCGTTTGTTCCCCGTGGCAATATCACGATGCATTTGAACCCTCCAGGATCAGTTTTGCAGGGACTAAAGTGCAGGGTAGTTTCATAAAGTTGTATGGCAGTATCTTTTGGCACAAAAAATGCCTCAACTTCATCTGATCTATACGTGTTGTCTTTGAGATTTTGCAATTTGCCCAACATCAAAACCATGTCTGTTACCGCGATATTAATTTCGCTGCCTAAATGGTACTCCAGTCCGTTCAGGGTTGAATTCCGTCCGTTGCAATACCCTATCTCGATGGGCATTTCGCCGTAAAACTGATCCGCCACGCTTTGTTTGACAGGAAATTGTTCAAGTTCCGGAACGGAAGCCTTGTAAATGTTTCCCTGGTCAGGTACCCCGGTCTCTTTCTCCAGATAGTCCGTTAAGTCGGAGAAATCGTAACCTGTGATTACTTTTCCGTAGGGAGCAAATGATCTATCGTGAACTTCCCTGATCAATATCCGGTCATTTAATCCTGCTAACTCTTTGAGGTTCATAAGATTCTTCCTTTCAGTTAATCCTCAATATTCCCAGAGGTCGATTTTTAAAAAGCCGCAGAGCTGACGTAGTTCTTCCACTATATCCCCGTAAGCCACCACAAAGTGAGGTTCCCAACCGTCAGTGATAAATTTGCCTACTTTTTCAGCGGATTTTCCGCCTTGAGGCCGGACCGTCACAGAGGTGCCAAAGAATTTCTGGGGTTCATCCAATGCTTCTGCTTTCATGACAAACAGGCGAAACCCGTGTTGGTCTTTCCCCAGGCGAAGGAGTGTGACTTCCCCTGCTTTTAAACCGAATTCCATGGTCGGGCCAATCTTGCGGTTGGGATGCACCCCTAATTTTGGGCCTTCCTGTTTTCTGGATAACGTAGTTGCTCCCGCTCCGCAATGCCAGAAAACAATTCCGTCACAGCTTTCGTCTATGGCAACCGGGTCTCCGAAATAAGTTGGGCCACCGGTCAGTTCTGAGCCGATGAACATACCAATAACCCCGGCAACATCAGTTTCACAGGAGGCTGCAACCCCACTGTCATTTAACAGGGACAATACCGAACAAACAGGGGCGCCAAAATCGGTAAAAAAATCGGGCCAGCAGCGGGAAGCAATGGCCCCGACATTGTTTTCGTTGATAAAATCCTGGTAAGCTTTGCGTAAACGGCCATGCTTTTGAAGGTTTTCATCGGGAATTTTTTCCCACCCTTTGGAATGGCTTTTCAGTTCTGTAATTGAAGTAGTGAACTCATCAGGTGCATAGGCAGCAGCCCTTTTCATGATCCCAGATGCCTCAATATGTATGATCCGGGTACCCAGTTTCCCTGCCAATTGTGCTTCGTCAACCGCTCCGAATCCAAATCCTGCAGGCTGTGAACCAATCTGCCCGATGACTAAGTTCTTCAGTTTTTTTACCATCTCCAGGGCCTTTGTTGTCTGCTGGATTTTCTTGCTTACTTCAGGTTCATCCGGGTTACCGAATACAAACCGGAAGCCGCGTCCCTGCGTATAAAGGCTGTTCCCTGCCGAGAAAGCCCCCGTTAGTGAGTTCAGTTTCAGGCGCCCACCGTCGATGGAAGGCTCCCTTAGTGCCCAAATGATTACAGGGCAATCAAAACGTCTGGTCAACTCTGTAACAAAATCACCTCCGATAAAAGTGGTTGATTGATAGATGATCAGATCAGGCTGTTCAATTGTGTCGGCAAATTTGGACAACATCTCCGGTGAGGTTATCAACCCTTCCGGCCTGTTGATGTTTCCATAGAGCCCCTCCAGCAATGTACAGGATTTTTTGAAATTCTCTTCGGCATCCGGCATTGAAAAAGTCAAGCGGGCCAAAGGGAAAAATACAATATTGAGATTCATCTATTTTATATTAAGTTCTGCTTTCTGCTAATTTTCGTTCATTAAGTTCCACTACAATCTCGCTGAACCTCGAATCAGAGAGTTTATAGAAAAAACCCATGGTGATTATGGTGGTAACAGCCAGGGCTGCAGGGTAAATGAACATAAGCCCTTTGATACCGTTCAGCGCTTCTAAACTTTGAACGGCATTGGGGACATAACCCACTGCAGCTAAGACGATTCCAGGGACAAAACCAGCAAATGCCTGTGACATTTTGCGGAAAAAGATAAAGAAGGAATACACCAACCCCTCAGACCGGTTGCCTGTTTTCCATTCCCCATATTCAACGGCATCGGACACAAGGGCCCAGTTTAAAGTATTGATAAAAGAAGTTCCGAAGAAAGCCAGACAGGCAAAGAGAATAAAAGGGACCGGGCTTTTGGCAAAAAACCAAGCCATGATATCAGCAAATGCCCAGATAGCGCTGCCCAAAATATAAGTCGATTTCTTACCGATATGCCTGACAATAAACGGAACCATGGAAATCCCTATGAACACGCATCCAATGCTAAAAAACCCCATGTAGGGAACCAGTGAGATGTCATTTAAAGAGTACTGGCAATAATAGACCTGAACAGCCAGTTTAACATTAAAGGCTGAGAAGGTAAACAGGTTCACTAAGCTTAGGATCAACAAAGGCATATTCCTGAACAATGATTTATAATTGGAAAGAAGGGATACTTTAGCATTAGCCATTCCCTGCGGTTTTTTATACACATGCCGCTCCTTAATTCCGTGGTAGGAAAACAGTTGAAAAATAAGTCCGAAAAATGCAAACACAGTTGCTGCAACAACATAGCCAGTTTGCATGCTATCAAATGCAGTAACTATAGGCATAAATGCAACTGTGGCTATCAATAGACCCGTATTGGCGCCTGCCCATCTGAAAGAGGCCAACTCTGAACGTTCGACCGAATCCTGGGTCATAGCTGGGATCATTGATCCGTATGGAATATTGAAGATGCTGTAAATAGTGCCAAAAGCCATATACGTAGCAAATGCCCATATTGTCTTGCCTGTAAGACTAAATCCCGGGGTTGTGAAACTTACGATAGTAATAAGGGCAAGCGGCAAAGCAGCATAAAGCATAAACGGCCTGAACTTGCCTCTTTTTCCTATTTTTTTCCGGCTGTCAATCCACGTTCCAACCGTGACATCAGCAAAACCATCCCAGATTTTAGTCAACAGAAAAACCAATCCGGCAACGGCAGCGGGCAAGCCCAGGGAGTCGGTATAAAATTTAAGCAGGTAAATCTGACCCATATCAAACAACATGTTATTTCCTACATCCCCCAGGCCATATGAGAATTTTTCTTTAAAGGATATCCGTGCTGTACTTACGGCATTATTTGTATTTTCTTGTTGCATTATATCATTTCAATAGGTTATGTTTATATAAACTAACCCCAACCGCCAGGCTGGGGTTAGTTCCATTTATTTCAAGCCAGGGTTCAAACCCAATGCAATCAGATAGCGTATATCAGAAAAAAGAAGCAAGGATACTCGCGGGTTTTATCCCAATTCCTTGACATCAATTTGCCTTCTCTCTTTTGCTGAACGTACTGATGCCTCACATATCTGAACCGTTTGACGGGCTATATTTCCATCGGGATATGCTTTTTCTTTTCCGGCCAGTACCAGGGCGAAATGTTTTAATTCCTGGATAACTCCTTCTCCTTCAGGATTTCCACCTGGAAGGGTTATTAACTCAGGTTTCAAAATTTCCCCTTGAAATGGAACGCCGTTTGGTTTACCATATTTAATGGAAATCTTTCCACTGCCCATTTGAACAGAACCATTTATCCCAAAGAAAGTATCAGCTGCTGCGGCCCCATAGTTATAGACATTGCTACCGTAGTTCATCAGTGCATCATTGGCATAGCGCACAAGTACGCCGGCATGGTCCATCGAATCCCTTTTACGAAGTGAGGGATTATTTACCCCCTGGATACTGGAAACAGACAGCGGCTCGCTATCAAAAACCCAGTTGTTAACATCAATGATGTGAGCGCCCATTTCATATACCACTCCACCACTTTTACTTTGGTCCATTCTCCAGTAACCTACGCCTTTGGGATATTCATCAGGTTCAGGCACACGCCAGTCGCCCCTGTAATCGAATAAATCGGAATAGAGGATCTTCCCCACTTGTTTTGTCCGAATGACCTCTACCAACTTCTTATAATCAACGGAATGCCGGCGTTGGGTACCAATCTGCAGTGATTTTTTGGTGCGTTTTACTGCATCAATCATCAAATTACAATCGGCAACGGTCAAGGCCATAGGTTTCTCGCAAAACACATTTTTACCTGCTTCCAGTGCGGCAATAACATACTCTTTGTGCGTATAGTTGGGGGTGATGATCGCTATGGCATCAATATCGTCCCGTTTGAACATCTGCTGCATATCAGCATAAAACTGTGGTTTGGGTCCGTTTTTGATCAATTCGGCCCGTTGCCCCATTTTATGTTCCACGATATCGCAGAGCGCAGCAATCTCGATATCCGGCACACTGTTTAACGCACCGATGATGGTTTTGCTTCTGTTACCACATCCTACAATCCCTATTTTATACTTTTTACTTGAATTCGAATCCCCCGCAAAAAGGGGACGTGCGATGAGTTGACTGCTGGAAAGCGCAAGGCCTGCACTTGCGACACCGCCAATACCAATAAAATTCCGTCTCGAAAAATTTCTCTTGTCATTCATAAAATTTCCTCCTAATTCATTAAGTTATTAAAATCTGCTTGGTAATATTATTTAATTTATCACTAATCTGTAAACAAGCTTTGTTCATTTTTTAAAAATTAAAATAATCTGGTACATCAAATACTGACTCTACTTTACCATAATTATGCACCTCAAGCTAAACCGGTTTAGCTTTTAACAAAAATTTTTTCAATTAAGCGCGTTCGACAACGAGATCTCATAGCCTATTTTATCTTCTATTTCTGTCTTGTTATTCATCTCGTTTAACAAAATATTCACAGCTTTACGGCCCATTTCGTCAAGAGGTATCCTGGCAACATACATTGTAGGGGCCAAAGTATCAAAAATCGGATTTCGGTGGATACAGGCAAGTCCATATTGACTTATAGGTATATTTTTCTTTATAAAATACAAGATGGTTTCGAGGGCCAGATAGTGGGTTGTAAAATAGAACCCATCTATATCCGGAACTTTTTCCAGGATATTGTCCAATACTTCTATAATGTTGTTTGCATAATCGTTTCTCTTAACTTCGCAATACAAATTTTCATCAAAGGGAATTTTTGCCTCTTTTAATGCCTTTTTGTATCCCTCGTTTCTTAAAGTTATTGCTGTAATGTGAGTATCGGTAGTGATCAATGCAATCTTTTTCTTCCCCTGACCGATCAACTTATTCACCAGAACGAAACTGGTTTCAACGTCATCAATTACAACATAGTTGGTTTTTATATCGGGATAATAACGGTCTACCAACACGAAAGGGAAATTTTCCTTCAACAGGGACTTCAACTCTTGTCCGCAATATTCCGTAGGCGCAAGAATCAGGCCATCTACCTGTTTTGTTTTTAACATCCGGATCATTTTGACCTCTTGCAAAACATCTCTTTCGGAACTGCATATAGTCAATATATAGCCACTTTTTTTTGCTTCAACTTCGAACTCTTTAACTAATTCTGCATAAAATATATCTCCAATAGAGGGAACAATTACTCCAATTGTGTTGCTTATCCCGGTATACAAACTTCTGGCCAATAAATTTGGTTGGTAACCTTTCTCTTCAACGTACGCTAAGATTTTTTTTTGCGTACTGGCGCTTATCCCTTTTGAAGTACCAATACCAGACAGGACAAACGAGACGGTAGTCTTTGACACCTTCAAATCTTTTGCTATATCTTTTATGGTAACCTTCACAAGTTTAAAAGTACTTCTTTAATCTTTTGATCACAAATAAATGTGTTATTTTTTAAACCACAAAACCTAAACCGGTTTAAATTATAAAATAAAACATTTTTTTATGAATTGAAAATAAGAGGAACCGCTCTGCATCCCGATGTACTGCCATGTATTGGGGTATTTTTTCTTCAATCTCAGCTCCTCTTGAGAAGAGCCGAGAGTGAAGAAAATTGTGGTTATTCTGAAAAAAAATTGTAAATTACTCCTTTTGAGTCCCTTAATTGTATCCGGGATTTTGTTGCAATTGCGGCGCTTTGTTCATTTCCTCCCTAGGGATAGGTAACCAGTAGAACGTATCACCGCCCCAGGTCCTGGCATCTTCCTTATCTTTGAGATCCAGCTTCCATTCCATGTTCCCATTGGTGAATTGCTTGATCTTCATTCCATAAACATTATCTACCACACTTCCAAAAATCATCCAGCGGCGGAGATCATACCAGCGGTGTCCTTCACCAAAAAACTCAATTGCCCTTTCATGGCGAAGAAATGTCCTTGCTGTGGCCTGATCTGTAGTAATGCGGTCAGGAAGGCCTGCCCGGTTTCGTACCATATTAAGGGCATCGAGGCCGTTCTGCAGGTCGGCGCCTCCCAGTTCAATGCATGCTTCGGCATAGTTCAGCAAAATTTCGGCATAACGGAATACAACCCATGTGTTTGTGTTGGTATAGTATTGTCCAACCGTAGCCGGATCCTGGAATTTCCTCGTATAGTAACCTGTTTTCGTCCCGTTCCATGGTTCAACAAGCGCTTGTCTTGTATCAAGGCCGTATGCTTTGAGTGTACCGTTATCGTTATAAAAGTGTCCGGTTTGAATAATCCCTATCGGATCCACATCAGCAAGGTCGCTACCACGAGGTATCCATTTGGCGCCATGGTACAAAATAGTTGCATAGAACCGGGGTTCGCGGCCGTTATACGGGTTTCTGAGGGGATCGGTTGCAAGTTGTGCCGCAGTGGCCGTACGAAGAAACTGATCTCCCGGTTTATATTTATCCCAGACAAAAGGAGTGCCATCGGCCATTTCATAACTTCGTACTGCCGGTTCTGTCGGTGGATTATTTCCAGCACAGTGATAACCGTTTGTTCCAAGCCACCTATTAAACCCGGGGTAAGGGAAAGCCCCTCCTGTGAGTGCATACTGAATTCCCCAAATGGTTTCGCTGTTCCATTTCCCTTTCTGGTCAAAGATGTAAAAGTAATTATCTGAATATGCCTTAACCTGTTCTTCCGTTAGAGGTAAGACAGGATCTGAAGTGTTCCCTACAAGTGAATAAGTACCATAGGTTCCATTCATTACCTCTTTTGCAGCATCCCTGGCTGCCTTCAGAAGGGTTGTCTGGCTGCCGGCCGGGAAAGAGACCAATGGATTGTCTGGTTGATATCCCCCATTTGTCAGTTTACCGGCACAAAAAAGGAGCAGCCTTGATTTTAGGGCACCTGCAGCAGCACGTGTAGCACGGCCCTGGTCAATGGTCGCAGGCAGAAGGGATATTGCCTGTGCAATATCAGCAAGGATAAAATCTTTCGTCTCCGCGATTGAGGCCCTTTTATTTGTCAGGAAATCCTGGCCCAGTTGGAACGGTTGGTTAATTAAAACTGCCCCGCCATAACATTCGAGCAGCTGTGTATAGTCATAAGCCCTTATGAAATAGGCTTCACCTTTCAGCTGGGCCTTAAGGGCTTCAGATGAGGCAGGAACTTTTACCTCATCAATTTTGGCAATAATGGTATTTACGTTCTGGATATTGCTGTAAAGGTTATTCCAGCGAAGGTATGCGCCACCCACACCGTTATTAGCAAAGAACCCAAGTTGATCAGGGCTCATATTCCCCTTCATATTAACCATACTTCCGGGACGAAAACTAGCAAAGGTTTGATCCGTTGCAGAGGAAAGAAGATCCCTGCCCGTTAGCCCTGCATCGGTACCGGGCCCGCCCATCCTGACATAGCACGATCCCAGATAGGATTTTACGAGGTTAATATCAGAGAATACCACTCCCTCGTTAAAGGAATCAACGGCCTGTTGGTCCAGAACATTAGTACATGACGTTGCTGTGAGCAACAGTACAGCTATCGTAATTATATAATTAAATGCCTTCTTCATAATTTTTACTGTTTTAAAATTTCTCAACTAAGTTAAAACGTAATATTTGCACCAAATGCAATTGTTTTCATTGCAGGATACACTCCCTGGCCACTTACCTCGGGATCAAACTTTTTTGAAGCGCTGTAAAGCAAGGCAAGGTTGTTTCCTGAAAAGTAAATGCTGGCCTTGGAGATTCCTAAAAATTTATAAATCCTTTTGGGCAGATTATACGAAAGGACAACGTTCTTTAACCTTGCGTAAGCTACATTATCGAGCCAGTAGGTACTCATGTTCGTCTCATGTCCCCAATAAAATTGGCTCCAACTGTAAGCCCTTCCAATATTGGTTACTGTATTGTCCGGCGTCCAACGGTTGTCGTAAGTCCATTTATAATAGTTGCCGGCTTCCCCGCGTCTATCATCATAGTAATTTAACCGTAAGTATTTTCCTTGTCCCTGGACAAGAACAGTAAGGGTAAAACTCTTCCAGGTAGCATCCAAATTAATACCATAGAAGATTTCTGGGGCATCGGTATGGTCAATAAGGATTTTGTCATCAGCTGTTATCTGGCCATCACCACTAACATCCCTGAAGATAACATCGCCCGGGGCGGCATTTTTCCAGTGCGGATACGCATCAACCGCTGCCTGGTCGGCAAAAACACCGATTGCATCATACATTAACCATGCGCCGTAAGGATGCCCGGTAACTACCTGCCAGGGCATTGACTTCGCAGGTTCATCCTGAAAGACAACTTTGTTCCGGTTAAAGCTGAAGTTACCTGTCAGGTCAAAACGTAAATCGGAATTGATACTTTTGTGTATCCCTGCATCAACTTCAAAACCATGGTTGTCAACGCGGGCTATATTCTCATTTGGTAGTGTAAGTCCTGTGAAATCAGGTACTGAAGCATTTCTTCGTGCAAGAATATGCTCTCTTTTGTTGTAGAAGTATTCGAAATTCAGGTGAAAGAGATCCTTACTGAATTTTGAATCGAACCCGATGTTCCGGGTTGTCTGTGTTTCCCAGGTAATGTTTGGGTTGGCAACAGAGGGTGGCCCAACAACCGTTTCAATATTGGAAGCGGTACCAAATACCATTCCGGGATGTAAACTAAATTTATTCATGTACTGGAATGGATCTCCGGGATCCATGCCCATCACCCCATAGGATGCCCTCAGCTTAAAGTAGCTGATATACGGAAGGGTGTTTTTCCAAAAACTTTCTTCGGATGCGCGCCATCCGAGCAGAAATCCCGGGAAATTGCCCCAACGATGTGCGGGTGGAAATTTAAGTGAACCGTCACGACGGAAGAGTACCTCGGCAAGGTATTTCCCTTTATAATCATAAGTAGCGCGACCAATAAGTGACCTACGGGCATAAATATACATGCCGCCTGTGGTATTCTTATTCAAATCACCGCCGGCAGACATTGTTTGGATCAGGTCGGAGATGTAATTCTGGCGGTAACCGTAAAAACTATTGTTATTATTTGTGTACTGCTCGTAACCGGCATATAAGTTAATGTTATGATCTCCGAATTTTCTTGCGTAGGTTAGGTTTATATTACCGGTTTGGGAAATTGCCCGCTGATAAGTTTCCTCATTTTGGGGGGAACTAAGCCCCCTCAGGGTAGGTGTTAGCGGCATATCTGTAATGAATCCTGTATTAGGGTCCTTTGTAGCTTGTGCCCAGTTTGGATAATACAAAGTCCAGGGTTCATAAAATTCTTTGGTATAGAAGTTGCTAACATCATAGTTAAAGTTGGCATTCACGGCAAGTCCCTTGACGAAAGGAGGAGTGATGGTCACATTAAAAGTATTCTGTAACCTGTAAGTTTTCTGATCGTTTTTACCTCCGGCAAAAGTAGAAGTAACTACAGGGTTATCACCGTACTCGATGTCCGGGCCAGGCAATCCGTTAGGCCAGTAAGCCCTTGATGTTGGGACAAGACGGGTTGACTGTCCGACAATTGCATTAGCACTCTTGAACGGATAAATACGGTTTGTCTGGAAAGCTGCTACATCAATATCGGTTTTTAACCAGTCGGTAATTGGAAAGTCTAATTTTGTCCGGAGATTGTACTGCTTATAGCTTGTTGAGGATTGTTTATACATAGACTCGTCGCCTTTTAAACCAAGGGAGACATAATAAGTCATTCCTTTAAAACCTCCATCAATGGTAAGGTTATGTCTGGAAGCGGTGGTCCATTTTTTAATAAGGGAACCATACCAGTCGGTGTTCGGATGTCCCCACGGATCGGCACCACTCTTGAATAAAGCAATATCAGCATCGGAAAAAGTCCGGGTTGCACCTTTGGAAGACTGATATTCAGAAAGCATCGTGGCATATTCTGCTGCATTGGTTACTTCCGGGATCACGGTAGGTGTCATGAACCCCTGATAAAAATGGTAGTTTAGCCTTGGTGACCCAATTTCTCCCTTTTTGGTTGTAATAAGGATAACACCATTGGCCGCCTGGGCTCCGTAAATAGCGGCAGAAGCATCTTTCAAAACAGAAAGGGAGGAAATATCCATTGGGTCAATTTCATCCATCGAGCGCCCCTGAACGCCATCGATAATGACCAACGGCCCTGTATTGCCCCCAAGGGTGCTGCGCCCACGGACCATGATCCGGGCCCCGAGGTTACCAGGTTCCCCATTTTGCTGTATTACAACAACGCCGGGAAGACGTCCTGAAATAGCGCTCGATGTTGATGCTGAAGGAATAGATTGGATGCTTGAACCTGGTAACGAGATCACAGATCCAACAACGTTTACACGTTTCTGAACACCGTATCCAATCGCAACAACCTCTTCAATTCCAACCGTCTCATTTTCCAGGGCAACATTGATAACCGTTTTCCCGGATACGGCAACCTCTTGCGCCTTCATCCCAACAAACGAGAAGACCAATGTTGCAGTTGGAGGAACATTTGACAGCGAAAATTTACCCTCGCTATCGGTAATTATCCCTGTTGTTGTCCCTTTTATCACTACCGTAACGCCTGTCAATGGTGCACCGGAAGAATCGGACACTTTACCTGTAACGGTTTTTTGCGTCTGACCGGCAGACTCTTTGACAATCCCAGGCTTAGTGCTGTTAATTAACAAAGGATTTACCGCAAAAGTTTGCGAAAAGGAAAGCAATAAGATAAAAATGGTAAAACGCATCAGTTTAATCATTTTTAACAGGCCAATGTCATCCTTTAGCCCACAGGTTCTGTTTTTTTTCATGAATTTGTCATTTTAGTTGATTTTACATTTTTGTTATTTCGACTGATCGACAGGGTAGGTAGAGCCAATACCTCCCTGTTTTTATTAAAATATTCTTCATAGATTCATCGATTTAGTTTTTTTATACCCGGCAACCTGAATTTATATTTACGCTCCAGTAAAATGTTGTTAGTCCGTTTTCCTTTTTTATTTGATATAGTCCAGCACTGTAGTTGATAATTTTACCAAAACACTAAACCGGTTTAGTGTTTTGGTAAAATTTTTTTATCATCAAATCATTGTTCCTGTTTTTTCATTGACATAAGATTGGATCCTGTTTTTTCATGGTACTTAATCGTACAGGGTTTCATTACCAGACAAAACAAACAAGATGGGCGCATTTGATACCTTCAAATTTTCGGTGATTTTTTTTATAGCGACTCTCATAAGTTTGTATATCTCTTAGTTGGTGACCCCAAAAATAGGTATATTTTTTAAATTTCCAAATCTAAACCGATTTAAATATTAAAATAATGCATTTTTTTTTAAAGTGATATTTTCCGGTGTGAATATAAATATTTCCCAATAACCTATTTCCCAATAACCGTCTATAAGTGGTTTTTGCTAAAATTTTCGTTGATATTAAAAAAGGAATGCCTCTCTGTGGCAATTGCGTAAAAAAATTCTCCCGCAATGATCTGGCGACCAAATGCGGGAGATAGAAAAACCGAAAAAGTGAGTGTAAAACTTGGTATCAAACTTTCAAATAACTGGTATTAGTTTCTTTTGTAATAGATGTCATAACCGAGCCAATCAACCACATAAGCTGCGAAATAAACCTGGTGAAGTGATTTAAACAGGGTTGAAATGTCACTAATTGAGTTGCCAATTAAAGCAGATATTGTAGAGACAGTCCCGTCTTCAAATGTTATCTGAATATCCCTTTTCTCGCAAACAGAGTGTTCTGAATCCTCATTCTCATCTTCATCAATAACGGTGACAACTGCTTTTGGTTGCAACACCCCATCGACATAAACTTGAGCAGGGGTGTCCGTTTTTCTGACAATCGTTACATTACCGATGGTAAGTATATATTGATGTTCACGGCCAAATTCGGCTGTATCTTTCTTGATGGTAAGCAGCTTCTCCTGGTACAAGATAGAGGAAGCTTTAAGGATGGTAAAACTTGAAACCGTTGTATCGCCTGATGAATACATGTATTTAGCCGTGTATCCGTTGCTGAAATCGAATTGGGAAGCGTATTGTTTGCCATTGGCCGGGCTTACAATTGACCTGATAATCATACTACCAGCTTTAACTGAGTCGATACTGAAATCAGCAACATTTATATAATCGTAATCATGGTAATTGTTGTAGTTGTTGTGGTAGTCGGAGACAGAAATAGAGAAATTATTGGTAAGTGTGGAATCTGCCGGACGGTATCTTCTCAAAAAATGAGGATTTTTCAGTTTACTCAAAGGCATATTAACCACCATCTTGCTGCTATCGGCAGTTTTTGTAAAAAAATGGATTAACGGATAACCCATGCTTTCACTCATCCTGTGTGTTTGATAATTGT